>CAXBHO010000022.1:0-37552 GCA_963975485.1 uncultured Balneola sp.
TGTCCTGTCTATTGGTGAAATTTCAGCCCCCTATCTGACGACATTTCAGCAATGATACGGCACTAGTTTACAGACAATTGAATTATAAACAGAGAGGCAGTAGTAGGGTAAGATGACACTTTCAACTTACCTCCATGCATCTTTAAAATATCATAAATAATCTGAATCACGGATTTACACCGATTAAGGGATTTCACAGATTTCATCGTCTTATTATTATTTGTAAACAGTATTTTTTTAAACCAATAATTTTTCCGTGCCATCCTTTAATCCTTTTAATCTGCGGTTCAAACAGCAGGAAGTGAAATAACAAACACACTGCCATTCCCTTTCTCCGTTTTAATATCCAATTGGCCACCGTGGGCTTTTACAATGTCGTTGGTAATCGATAGCCCAAGACCAGTACCCTCGATTCCTTTTTTAGTGGTAAAAAACGGCTGCATAATTTTATTCTTTATCTCCTCGGGAATACCCAGGCCATTGTCCTGCATTTCTACCACCACATTCCCTTTCTCTGTTTTAGTGCGAACCGTTAATTTTGGCTGGTAGTCCTTTAGACCTCCAAGGTCTTGGAGACCTTGGAGGTCTTTGCTGTTCAGGTCTTTGGGATTAGCTTTTTCCCGCATCGCATCAAAGGCATTGTTACACAAATTCACAATTACCCGAGAAAAATCCTCGGTAATGAGCGGGACTTCGCCAATCGTTTCATCCAGCTCAAAATTGAGATCTACATTAATAGGGTTTTTGCCTGCCCTCATCCCGTGGAAGGAGAGATTCACAAATTCTTTTACCAAGGCATTCAAATCCGTTGGCTCCAGTTTCCCCGAACCACCCCGGCTGTGCTCCAGCATAGATTTTACGATGGAATCTGCCCGCGAACCGTGTTCATGAATTTTTCGAAGATTCATTTCGATGTCGTTCAAAATTTCAAGCGCCTCATTCACTTTTTCTTTATCACCGGCTGAAAGTTGATCGCTAACCGCTGAAAGCTCTTCTTTCGTCTCCTCAATCAACTCCACACTCAGCTCCGAGAAATTATTCACAAAATTAAGCGGATTCTTGATCTCGTGGGCTATACCGGCGGTGAGCTGGCCGAGCGAGGCGAGTTTTTCCTGTTGTACGAGTTGGTTTTGGGCTGACTTAAGATCTGAAAGAGACTCCTCTAACTGAAGATTTGTTTGTTGTAGCTCAGTAGTTCGCTTAGATACCTCCTCTTCCAGTCGGTGCTTTTCGCGGTTCAGTGACCGGGTCCTCCAGGAGATAAAGCCAAACACACCTATACCTAATCCAAATAGGTAGATCAGATAGGCCCACAAGGTTCTTTGCCAGGGTGGACCTATGGTGAAAGGATAAGAGATCTCGCTCCAGTTGCCTCCGGTATTCAAAGCTTTTACCTGAAAGGTATAAGAGCCCTCCGGCAGGTTGCCGAAGTTAGCCTCTGTTTTAGTGCTTAAGGGGCTCCATCGATCATCATAGCCTTCCAACCGGTATTGATATTGTATTGACTTTCCATAGGTTGGAGAAACGGTAGCAAATTCAAAGCTGATCGTGTTGTTTGTAAATGGAAGGCTAAGATTAATAGGAATAAAATTAGGAGTGCTTATAGAGTCGAAGGAGACATCTCCAAAAGAGGTAAACTGGGTTTCGAGTTGTTCGGCAGAAAGACGTTCCTTAAATTTTAAACCCATTTCATTAATGGCAGCCATACTATCTGTTTTAGCCCAGGAAGGAGACAGGCTAAGCCAGCTTACCGGCTGATTATTGAGCTTAATATCTTTTATATAAGGGGTAGTCTCCGGCATATCTATTACGGCCGGATAATTCAATTGAAATAGATTATTAGTTGCGACAGCCCAGACCCTGCCTTCAATGTCAGATTTAGGAATACGAATTGGACCTATAGAAAAGCCTGTTAAATAATTATAACGCCGGAACTCGGGATTTTCCTCATTGAGCTGAGCAAAATCAAGAGAGACCAGACCGGATATCGTACCAAACCAAAGAACATTATTGACGGTATCCGGATTAAATACTGCCGTTAAATTTGCTAAGCCATCCTGGGCATCAAAGGAACTCAAGGAAGTACTAGTTATACGAGCGTTACCATAATCTATCGATACCCAAATGTTACCAAGAGGATCTTCTGTTATGGAATTGGTGCTATTACTTACAAGACCTGTTTTTGTACTAAATTGAGAAAGCTGTTCTCCGTTATATTTATAGATTCCATTATTTCGAGTGGCAAACCAATCGTTACCTTTCATATCTCTTAAATAAGTATAAAATGCGATGTCCGGTAGGAAGTGCCGCTGTGTTATCTGTTCTCCATCAAACTCAATAATTTTATCTCCACATCCTAGAGGTAGAATTTTGGTGAATTTATCAATGCCAATAATACTGCATGAAGAAGCTAATGTTAATCCCTGTTCCGGACCGTAAATGATATAATTACTACCATCAAAGTTTACTAATCTCCTGCCTTCTATTCGGTCGTCAATTATAGTAAACCACAAGTTGCTCTCCTTATCAAATGTTAGGTTTTGAATAGAACGATAATTCACATCGGCAAGTAATTCATGACCGTACCAGACTATCCGGTTTTCCAGGTATTTACCTAAACCCTTATCAGTTTGAATCCAGATGTTTCCAGATGGATCTGGATAAACATTACTAGCTTCGCCTCCATCCGGAATTTCAGGAAAACTTAAATTGCGATTTATTTTTATTACACCTTCACTTGGGATAACGGCCCATAAACTTCCTTCCCGGTCAAAGGCAATGGAGTTTACAGCAGAAGTACTACTTATACCCAGGTCTGCATTGGAATAATGAAAAAATTTAGATCCATCAAAGTAAGCAAGACCTTTAGAGGTTGAGAACCAGATATAACCTTGGGTATCTTCTATAATATCTGTAACAACAGCATCATTAAACAGGTCTATATTACTGTAATAAGTGAGTTCAGATCCATCATATTTACCTAATTTATAAGCACCTGACTGAAACCATATATTACCATCTGAATCTATTAAAAGTAGCCGGTTTATTTCTGTCTCATCTCCTGCAGGTATAGCCTTATAGGACGAAATAGTGGTTCCATCATATTGAGAAAATCCCTCATCGGTAGAAATAATAAGATGCCCTCGTTTATCAACTAAGAGATCATCGATCTGATTGCTTTTTAGTCCGTCATCCGTGGTGAACCTTGTGATCTGATCATTTTGATACCGAAACAGCCCGTTTTCTGTAGAAGCCATCCATATAGCCCCATCATTATCCTCAACAATTGATTCTACCTGGCCCATTTCGTCTCCTTCAGCATCGGTGGTGTAAGTGGTAAAAGACCGGCCATCAAAAACCGTAATACCATCATTAGTGCTAACCCAGATCTTGCCTTGACTGTCCAGTAAAAATTCATTGGAATAAGAATCTTCCAAAAGCCCGTTTGCCCGGTTATAGGTGGTAAAGCTGGTCCCATCGAATTTGCTGAGGTTTTCAACGGATAGAAACCACATCATGCCATCGGCTCCTTGTAATACCTTAAGGGTGATACTTTGAGGTAAGCCATCCAGTGTGGTATATCGTGTGATATCCGGAATGCCCAGCCCAAATGGAGTAGATAGAGAATCATAAATTGGCTCTGCAGCTGCTATGACATTTGGAGGCTCAAAATCAGACAAATAGGTAATTACAGGGGCAGGGAGAGTGTCGTTAACAACTATACCTGTCACTTCAGTCAAAGAGGTGTCCGTTGGATTCTCTTGCTGCTGTACACAAGATGCAAGACTCAACAAGCCTACCATCACTAATACCCCAATTATATTCTTTTTCACCATCTTACTTTCCAGTTATTAAGGTAATACTGAATATTGTACCCGATTCAGTATTGCTTTCAATGTTCAATGTGCCGCCATGTGCGTTAATAATATCATAAATAGTTCGAGTCATGCGCCAAAGGCATTCCTCGGGAGATTGCATAGATGTAAGGATTTCACGGATGGAACCTGTCCCATAGGGACAGGTTCTATTTTCGATTTCCATGTTATTCATCTGTGAAATCTTGTAATCCTTTAAATCCGTGATTCAGAATTTGGAAGTGAAATAACAAACACACTGCCATTCCCTTTCTCCGTTTTAATATCCAATTGGCCACCGTGGGCTTTTACAATGTCGTTGGTAATCGATAGCCCAAGACCAGTACCCTCGATTCCTTTTTTAGTGGTAAAAAACGGCTGCATAATTTTATCCTTGATCTCTTCGGGAATACCCGGGCCATTGTCTTCAATTTCTACGGAAATACCGGAATTTTGCTGATGAGTTCGAATCGTTAGCTTTGGATGGTAAGCATCCAGACCTCCAAGGTTTTCAAAACCTTGGAGGTCTTTACGATTAGCTTTCTCCCGCATCGCATCAAAGGCATTGTTACACAAATTCACAATTACCCGAGAAAAATCCTCGGTAATGAGCGGGACTTCGCCAATCGTTTCATCCAGCTCAAAATTGAGATCTACATTAATAGGGTTTTTGCCTGCCCTCATCCCGTGGAAGGAGAGATTCACAAATTCTTTTACCAAGGCATTCAAATCCGTTGGCTCCAGTTTCCCCGAACCACCCCGGCTGTGCTCCAGCATAGATTTTACGATGGAATCTGCCCGCGAACCGTGTTCATGAATTTTTCGAAGATTCATTTCGATGTCGTTCAAAATTTCCAGAGCCTCATCAACTTTCTCACGATCTTCAGCTGAAAGCTGATCGCTAACCGCTGAAAGCTCTTCTTTCGTCTCCTCAATCAATTCCACACTCACCTCCGAAAAATTATTCACAAAATTCAGCGGGTTTTTGATCTCGTGGGCGATGCCGGCGGTGAGCTGGCCGAGCGAGGCGAGTTTTTCTTGTTGGATGAGCTGGGATTGAGTTGCTTTGAGTTCGCTCAATGATTGCCGGAGTTCAAGAGTGCGTCCGGCTACCTCGGCTTCAAGGTGTTCGTTCTGTTTTGCGATCAGTTCTTGTTTCTCGCGCTCCTGAGCTAGGCTTTTCTCAGACAGTTCCTTTAGAGTCATGTACGATTGTGCGTTATATAGTGCAGCAGAGGCGTAAGATGCCAGGGTTTTCAAAATATTTAAGTGATAGGGTGTATATGCATTCTTGTGATAGGATTGCACAGATATAAGACCGATGATCTTCTCTTTTAGGATGAGTGGAAGATAGATGATTGAATTAGGATTTTCAGGCCGGGAACCATCTTCCATTTCTGCTGAATTCAACATCGTCATGTCGATATTAGGCAAATACTTTGAATACTCAGTGTCGATATCATTAATAAATACTTCGCTTTTATTATCTATACACCAAACCGAGAATTGATTTTTATCTTCCATGGATCGTTCATAGGGTTGATATCTCTTCCCTTTTTCCATAGACATCCGATATTCAATATTTTTCCCGTCTTGACTCAGGATACCAATTCCAAATACAGTAGCATCCATCATTTCGTTGACATTTTTGTAGATGGTATTAAGAATGGTCTCAAGATTAATCGTTGAAGTAATGTCCTGACCAATTTTACTTAATAATGAGATACTGTTATATGATTTTTCCAGCTCTTCATTCTTCTCCTTCATCACTACATTGGTCAGGCGATTGATTTCCGTTTCTTGTTTAAGCTTTTCTACCTCATGTTGAATGTGTTGAAACTTTTGTTTCGTTTCCAGTTCATCTTTAAAGACTTCGGATTTGTATTTGTTATACAATTTGAAGTGTTCAACAAACTTGTCAAAGTCTTTTAAGGATTGATACAGAACCGAAAATGCTTCATGTGCTTCATAGATTACAACTTTTGCCTTGATACTTACCCCGATTTCCAGTGATTCTTGCAGATATTTGGTAGCATCCTCAAAATTATTCTGATGCAGAAAGATTCTTCCAAGGTGTAACAGGGAATGAGCCATGCCAATTTGATAACCAATACTTTTATGAATTTCTAAACTCTTCAGAAAATGTTCTTTTGCCTCTTCCGGTTTATCCTTTTTAAACAGGATTTCGCCAATTCCGAACAGGGCATATCCCTGATTTGTTTTTACATGATGCTGCTCACTAAATTCCAGGCAGGTCACATATGTCTCATAGGCTTTATCAAGTTGTCCATCATTTAGATAGGCAACTGCAATACTATCCAATATGGCTACTTCAAGAACGAAGTTTTTGATTTCCCGGCTTAGAAGTAATGATTTATTGAGATAGTTGAGGCCCTTATCCAAATCACCCAATAGATTATATATGTACCCTGCTCCATTGTAAGCATACGTCACTGCCTCTTTGTTACCTACATCTTCGCCAATTTGTAAACCGTGTTCAAAGTAATCGAGACCTTTGTCATAATCACCCATGTAATAGTAAATAGAGCCAATAGACACCAATGCCTGAGACTCCCCGCTTTTATCCCCGGATTCAACAAACATATCAAGAGCCATTAAAGAATTAGAAAGGGCTGTTTCAAAATTGGATAGATAGCGATAACTAACCCCAATATTACGGGTTGCATAGGCAATTCCTTTCTTGTAATTGTACTCCTCCGCAAGATCTTTTGCCTCCGAACTTAATTTCAATGCGAGTTTCGGATCTGTCACATGAATCTCCCATGCATGTGCATTCAGGTCATCAATTTTATCCGTTATTTCAAGCAACTCAGGATCTTTTTCTTTTTTCATTTGGGTCAATTTCTTTTAAGTACTAGGCAATTTAATAATGAAGCTTATTAAAATTCCGTGATGGGATTCCATTTCAAGATTGCCGTCATGGGCATTGATAATATCATGTGTAATACTCAGCCCAAGCCCAGTCCCCTGCGTCGCCTTTTTGATAGTGAAGAAGGGTTGCAGGATTTTGTCTTTGATCTTGTCAGGGATACCGGCTACCACAAGCACAATTTCTCCAATGGCGTATAGGAGGTATTTTGAGAACTTATTCTCAGAGAGTAATCGTTTGCGGATATGGCGGAAGAATTTTAGCATTAGTTACCCATTTAGTTTGATTGTAAAAACCGTTTGTCCCGGTTGGGAATGAATATCCATGCTACCACCATGAGCCTTCACAATATCGTTGGTAATCGATAGCCCAAGACCAGTACCCTCGATTCCTTTTTTAGTGGTAAAAAACGGCTGCATAATTTTATTCTTTATCTCCTCGGGAATACCCAGGCCATTGTCCTGCATTTCTACCACCACATTCCCTTTCTCTGTTTTAGTGCGAACCGTTAATTTTGGCTGGTAGTCCTTTAGACCTCCAAGGTCTTGGAGACCTTGGAGGTCTTTGCTGTTCAGGTCTTTGGGATTAGCTTTTTCCCGCATCGCATCAAAGGCATTGTTACACAAATTCACAATTACCCGAGAAAAATCCTCGGTAATGAGCGGGACTTCGCCAATCGTTTCATCCAGCTCAAAATTGAGATCTACATTAATAGGGTTTTTGCCTGCCCTCATCCCGTGGAAGGAGAGATTCACAAATTCTTTTACCAAGGCATTCAAATCCGTTGGCTCCAGTTTCCCCGAACCACCCCGGCTGTGCTCCAGCATAGATTTTACGATGGAATCTGCCCGCGAACCGTGTTCATGAATTTTTCGAAGATTCATTTCGATGTCGTTCAAAATTTCCAGAGCCTCATCAACTTTCTCACGATCTTCAGCTGAAAGCTGATCGCTAACCGCTGAAAGCTCTTCTTTCGTCTCCTCAATCAATTCCACACTCAACTCCGAAAAATTATTCACAAAATTCAGCGGATTCTTGATCTCGTGGGCGATGCCGGCGGTGAGCTGGCCAAGGGAAGCCAGTTTTTCTTGTTGGATGAGTTGATCCTGTGCGGATTTTAAATCTTCTATTGACTGATTCAATGAGGCAGTACGTTCTTGCACCTGTTTTTCCAGGGTTTCATTTTGTGATGATAAAATGGATTCTTTTTCTTTTGAGAGTTTTTGTACTCGCTCTAGATTAAGCCTTAACTCTTGGCTGCGTTTACCAAAGGCATAACCCAAATATATAGCTAGAACTAACGGGTTAAGCATAAAGGCAAAAGGAATAAACTCCCTTATATAAAACTGTAGTAAACCAATGTCATTCAATACAATTAAAGCCCAGTATAAAAGACCAATAAAACTAGAACTGATAAATAGGATGCCGGCTACTCTATTTTTATTCCAGGATTGTACAGCTATTCTTATAATGGCAACATATAAAATAAGTGCCCAAGTGGGAGCTACAGTGTTGGGGTTATATAAAAAGAAACCAGCTATGGCAATGAGGCCTAAAAAACTTACCGTGTTATAAACAACGTCTATATTTTGTTCCAAAATACGGTACAAACAATACAATAAAATAATACTAGAAAGTACAATAGAGGTATCATAGCTGAAGGTAATCCAAAATTCAATTCCAGAACGACCGATTGACCAGATTACACCAACAAGGAATAAAATTAAAAACAGAATAGATGCAGCAAAGTATCCATTGATTTTTTCATTCGGGAAAAAGAGAAAAAAGGATAAGAAAATAATAAACATCAGAATGGCAAGGCCTAAAGCGATGTGATAGTTATTTTCAAATTGTCGATTAAAAGCGATTCGATTGTTTTTTATAAGATCTGTGGAGTTGGCATTGCTAAGGGAGGAGGTCGAAATTCTGATGACACCATTGGTATTAGCATATATTGGGAATTTATATTGTGCATTCACGTAGCGTACGGCTAACACCTGTTCCTTTCCTTTTTCTAGTGGTAATTGAAGTACTTGGCTATAGGGATTATTGTAGATGACTTCATCTATGCCTGAACTCACTTTACCTAATTGGTGAATCAATTTTCCGTCCAAATAAATTTCAGAAGCACCTTCCTGGTGTATATTTAAAACTATAGCCTTACTTAAGCTACTATCTGCTTTAATGCGCTTTCTAAACCAGACAATCTCACCGCGGTTGGCTATAGCCTTTTCACCATCGGGCATATTTAAATTATATGCTGAGAATTCTTCCCATGAGGAATCATCAAAATCAGGATTGGCCCAAGCCATATTATCCCCTTTTTGGTAACGCCAGTTCTCAGATAAATTCGACCACCGATCAGCCAACGTACTGTCAGAGATAACAAAAACTTTTTGAGACTGACCCAAAAGTGTTAATGGCAGCAGGAAACTTATGATGTAGAGAATTTTCTTCATTTAATAGATATATTTAATAGTAAGATACTGCCACCATACGCCTTTACAATATCGTAAATAGTCTGAATCATGCGCCAAAGGCATTCCTCGGGAGATTGCATAGATGTAAGGATTTCACGGATGGAACCTGTCCCATAGGGACAGGTTCTATTTTCGATTTCCATGTTATTCATCTGTGTCATCCTATAATCCTTTAAATCCGTGATTCAGAATTTGGAAGCGAAATAACAAGCACGCTGCCATTTCCCTCTTTTGTTTTTACTTTCAAATCTCCACCATGTGCTTTAATAATATCGTTGGTAATGCTTAGCCCTAATCCTGTACCTTCGGTTCCTTTCTTGGTGGTAAAAAACGGCTGCATAATTTTATCCTTGATCTCTTCGGGAATACCCGGGCCATTGTCTTCAATTTCTACGGAAATACCGGAATTTTGCTGATGAGTTCGAATCGTTAGCTTTGGATGGTAAGCATCCAGACCTCCAAGGTTTTCAAAACCTTGGAGGTCTTTACGATTAGCTTTCTCCCGCATCGCATCAAAGGCATTGTTACACAAATTCACAATTACCCGAGAAAAATCCTCGGTAATGAGCGGGACTTCGCCAATCGTTTCATCCAGCTCAAAATTGAGATCTACATTAATAGGGTTTTTGCCTGCCCTCATCCCGTGGAAGGAGAGATTCACAAATTCTTTTACCAAGGCATTCAAATCCGTTGGCTCCAGTTTGCCCGTGCCGCCCCGGCTGTGTTCCAGCATAGATTTTACGATGGAATCTGCCCTCGAACCGTGCTCGTGGATTTTCCGGAGATTCATCTCGATGTCATGCAAAATCTCAACTGCTTCCTCTACTTTTTCCCGATCTTCGGCTGAAAGTTGATCGCTGATAGATGACAGTTCGTCCTTCGTCTCCTCAATCAACTCCACACTCAGCTCCGAAAAATTATTCACAAAATTAAGCGGGTTTTTAATTTCGTGGGCTATACCGGCGGTTAGTTGGCCAAGGGAAGCGAGTTTTTCTTGTTGGATGAGTTGGTCTTGGGTGGCACGTAATTCTCTCAGGGCAATTTCCAGGCGATCTCTTTCCTCACGAATCAAACGGGCTTGTTTTTCGGCTATTTGTAAATCGTCATAACGAATATGGGCTTGCTCGAACACATTGGCAAATCGTTTCAAAATGGACTTTCCATCTTCATCCGGTTCGCCATCGGTAAAGGCATAAAGTGTTCCGGATTTAAACGGAAAGAAACAGCAGTATTGAGTCGCTGTATTATTGGGATCTACCAGAGTTTCGAGGGCGGGAATTTCTGGGTTGATGACACCTATTTTTTTGTAATAGTCACTTAATTCTTTCCCTTTTAATACGTAGATAAATTCTTCATACTGAGCATCCCATGCGTTATAAGCTTGTAGCAACATCGGGTGCCAGGTTAGCGATAGATTTCCCAGTTGTTCGAGGTAGAGATTATTATTTACGGTTGAAGCCCAAAGTTCGGCTTCTTTTTTCCCTCCATCTATCATCGCAAGTCCGTAACGAAGAGGATTGATCTTAAGCATCTCCATTTCTTTGAACATTTCCTCAGCGATTTGTTTTAGATCATCACTGTGGTTCATAGCGGCTGCCATACTGCGTACCCGCTCCAGGCTGGCTTCTACTTTAGATTCATAAGCCCGCTGTTCCGCTTCCTGAAGATCCTCAAAACGTTTGTAGGCTAGATCGAATACACCGGCAAAACGAACCAGAGTTTTCAAGTCATCCTCGGGTGGCTGTTCCACTATGCCGGGTAAACTATATCCGATTTCTCCATGTGTAGTTCGGGCCATTACAAAGGTTAATCCACCTATAGCACGAATATCATCGGGACCGGGAGAATTATGATCAATTTCATCGAACCTGCCTTCACTAATCATACGATCTACATAGTCGATAGCTCCATCAGCATCGAATGTAAACACTCCAATCGGTTCTTCATTTTGTTCCCATTCATTCATTGCTTTATTCTGGTGAAATCCGCGGGGTAATTCCATTACATTCCCGATTCGTGAGCCATCCCCGGAAGTCATTGCTTTTTGGTAGGTATCTTCGAGCCAGCGCATGTGCCAGAAATAATGAGCCTCATGCCCCAAGCTTGTAAACTCAGCGTGCATGGTAACTACAATATCAAGCAGGTCCTGAGACTTCTGCATACTGGTTGCTTGAGTACGAATCCGTTCTAGTGAGAGTTCAATTTGAGATTTTCTGGCTTGTTCTTCTGCTTTTTGAAGGTCTTCAAAACGTTTATAAGCCAAATCGAATGCAGCTCCCATTTTAGTGAGAATGGTTTCCATTTCGTCAGTTGGTGGATTTAATATATCAATAACCAGCTTTCCATTATTCAGTTTTTTGGCTGCGTGGTATAAACGTTTTAATTGTATTTTTTCTAAAAAAT
Source organism: uncultured Balneola sp. (assembly GCA_963975485.1). Classification (GTDB taxonomy): domain Bacteria; phylum Bacteroidota; class Rhodothermia; order Balneolales; family Balneolaceae; genus Balneola. The sequence goes on from CAXBHO010000022.1 coordinate 11,628, forward strand.
CTTCAACTTCATCTGCAATCTCATTCTTATGTTGCTCACGTAACCATTGCATGAGTCTTTTGAAATCTTTTTCTTCCTGTATCTCTACGAAATAATCTTTTGGGTTTTCCCAAACACGCTTTACATACAGATGCGGATCTGTTCTTTTGATTTTAAAGGTTACATCAAATGGTACTTCTAAATAATTATCTTCATGTTCTAGAGAAGAAAGATCCCACATTCTTACTTTATCATCGCCTTCATTCAGAAAAATAGTAGCAGCGACCACATCAGGAATATCTAGCCCCATTACTTCGTCCTTAAGTTTTGCTACCACTCCTATAATCTCTTCCGATTTATGCATCGCTAAGGCTTTGGCTCTTACACGTTCTACGGCTAAATTTATTTGTGCTGTTCTGGTTTGTTCTTCTGCCTTTTGTAGGTCTTGAAAACGTGCATAGGTTTGTTCAAACACTCTTGTGAACCTTGCTAACAAAATCTCTTCATCTTCTTTAAGGTTGGAACCTGAAACTAGATGTAGGTAACCATGTGAGAAATTAAAGCAATAAAATACGGTTGGGTCTGGGAACTGATTAAGTACCATCTCTTCAGCCTCTTTTGAATTGAATGTGGTAATGGCATATTCAAGATGTTTTTTTCGCTCTTTACCAGCAACTGTTTGGTGGAAAACCGGTTGTTGTTTTTTCCATGCCTCGTAACGTGCGTCAAAATGGATATCTCCAGTTAATGGAAGATAAAATAATCCTAAAGAATCTCCGCCAGGATTTGTAACCCAGGTTTCTTGCTTGTTGGTTTTTTCATTTATTTCTACATAGCCACAAGTAGCAAAGTTGGTAACACCAAGTGCTATAAGCTCTTTATACAATAGGACCACAACATCTTTGACTTCTTCACCTTTTTGCATGGCCATGGTTCGGCTTCTTACCTTTTCTAAAGCTGCTTCTATTCGTGCTTCTCGTGCTTGTGCTTCTGCTTTCTGAAGGTCGAGAAAACGTGTATAGGCTTGCTCAAATACCTTTGCAAACCGTTTAAAAACGACTTCATTTTCATAGGTTTCTGTAGTAATGACTAACATGTATCCATATTTAAAATAAGCAGCATGCCACTTTTGCCATTTTGGAAATGCAATACCATCATCTAATATGCCTTTAAAAATGGGTTGAACATCGGGAACCGTGAGCATATACTTATAATGATCTTTTAGCTCTTTACCACCCTTTTCAATGGATAGGAATTCCAGGTTTTTTATCCAGCCTTTATACATTTGTTTATGAGCCGGATCTATAGTGTTCGGGATTTTTAGATGTGGCATGACACCTTTTTCGTTCGCAAACCAGAATTCATCAACAGTGGAATCATTTTGGCAGAAACCGAATCCAGTACCCCAAAGTTCACCACCCAAACTCTTGAGTTGTTCAAAGAGAACCAAAGCTACATCTCCTATTTCATTACTATTGTGCATAGCCATGGAACGACTTCTTACTCTTTCTAAAGCGGCTTCAATTTGAGCTTCCCTTGCTTGAGCTTCTGCTTTTTGTAGATCAAGGAAACGTGTGTAAGTTTGTTCAAAAACCTTAGCAAAGCGTTTAAAAATGTCATAGGCATTTGAAGCAGGCTCATGCGTAATGAACATAAGGTAGCCCTGAGGAAAGTAGGCACAATGCATAATTTGGAATGTAGGCAATGATTGACCTGAAAGAGCCATTTTTTCCATCACTTCTTTAAAAACAGGTATGGAAGCCATGTATTTGTAGTGCGCTTCCAACTTTTCGCCGGCTTGTTCTTCTACAAATAATGAATCGCCCTTTTGTGAAGCCTCGTGTATCCGGAGAAAAATATCTTCTGAACTGGATGTTATGAAAGGGGGCTGAAGGCGATCTTTCCCTGCCATCCAAGCCGTAGCGGCTGTTTGATCCTGATTCCAGATATTGAATCCACAGCCAAATAACGGTACACTCAAAGCCTCTACCTGCTGAAATAGCAACAGAGCAGTGTCTTGCAATTCATCACTATGTTGCATCCCCATGGTTCTGCTTCTCACTCTCTCCAAGGCTGCTTCTATCTGTGCTTCTCTAGCTTGCGCTTCTGCTTTTTTGATGTCGAGAAAGCGTTGATATGCTCTTCCGAATTCATTGGCAAATTTTATTACAATTTGTTCTTCTTCAGTTGTGGCCGGATGGGCTTGGTTCATACCAATATATCCGAAAGGGTGTTTGCCGGCGGTGTGATAAATGCCATCGGGATAATCGTCTGGCGTAATGCGTGAACCTTCGGGCATTGAGGCGAACGATTCGTGGAAGACTTTCCAAACCTCGGGAAGTTGTTCCTTCGGAAAATGAAGCTTGTTTATAGCGGTGGCATTGTCTGCTTTCCATTGTTTAATGGTTTCTTGCCAGTTTTCCATTGCATCGAGAGCAACGGTTTGTTCGCCAAAACTTCTGTTGCCAAATTTTCCGGTTTCGCGGAAGGTAAACGTGTTGTTTTCAAAATCGAAAACGGTCATATGTGTGGACATTGGAAGAATTTCCAAGACATCAAATTGTTCGCAGAGCACGGAAAGCACTTCGTCCAGTTCATCTGAACTTTGCATCGACATGGCTTTAGCCCTTACACGATCCAAGGCTGCTTCTATCTGTGCTTTGCGCGCCTGTGCTTCTGCTTTTTTGAGGTCGAGAAAACGGGTATAAGCTTGATCAAAAACTCTGTTAAATCTTTTTAGAACTTCATGATTTTCATCTGTATAGCCTTTTCCGGTATAACTATTAAGATGAAGTGAAGAGTACGTACCAATTGATACTGTTAGGGTAAAAGGGGCATCCTGTAAAACAAGTTGTTTTCGCGCATCAGGTGTTTGGCTTAATTTTGGCGTTAAAAATAATCGCTCGAAGTAGCTTTTTTTTACGTCTGCAGGGTATGTCATAACCATAAAATCCAAACCCTGATTAATTGCATCGAAATAATCTTTGAGTATAGGATGGTCAAAATATACTAGCTTTACATGTATAGAACTGGCCAACTCCGGTGCACCGGTCCAAAGATCCATTTCCTTATTTTCCCGGTCTATGATATTTAGACTCACTGAATCCGTATCAATTCCAAGGTCTTGTAATTTGCTGAAAACAGTAAGTACAATTTCTTGCAATTCCCCTGTATTTGTCATTGCTAAAGTTCGTGAACGAACTCGCTCCAGCGCCAATTCGATTTGTGCTTCTCGGTGCTGGCGCTCAGTGGCTTTCAAATCTTCAAAACGTTTGTAGGCAAGATCAAAAACCCCGGCAAAGCGAGTCAGAGTGTCTAAGGCTTCTTTTGGTGGATCGGGCACAACGCCTGCCAGGCTAAACCCAATTTCGCCATGGGTGGTACGTGCAATGATAAAGGTAAGCCCGCCAATATGCCGGATATCATCTTGAGTAGGCGCATTGGAATCGGCTTGCTCATAGTGTCCATGCTCGTTCATGTTTTCTATATAATCCCAGGCTTCATCCGCATCCAGAGCTAACACATAAATTGGGTCATTACCTTTTTCCCATTCGGTCAGGCCGGGTATTTCATCGTGCACAAACTTGGGCACGTTAATAACCATCCCAAGGCGATGGCCATCCTCCGACGTCATCGACATTTCATAGACATCCGGTAGCCAGCGCATATGCCAGAAATAGTCAGCTTCATGCCCCAGGGTTAAAAACTCCGTGCGCATGCTCACTACAATATCAAACAAGTCTGATGATTCCTGCATGGCAGTTACCTGAGCACGGATACGCTCAAGAGAGAGTTCTATCTGTGCTTTGCGTGCCTGCGCTTCTGCTTTTTGCAGATCTAAAAAGCGTGTGTAGGTTTGTTCAAAAACTTTTGCAAAACGTTTAAAAATATCATGAGCTTCTGGTACAGGTTCTCTGGTAATAAACAGAAGGTATCCATACTTAAAATAAACAACATGATCTATTTGATAAGTTGGAAAACCATTATTTGTTTTCTTTAAATTTTGTAAGACATCACCTACAACAGGAAGAGAACTCATATATTCGTAATGAGCTACACATTCGTCACCTGCAAACTCTTTTATGAATAGTGTCTCACCTTTTTTGCCTTTTTGGTAATATTCCTTAAATATTCCTTTTCTTGGAACTGTATAGGTAGGCAGAACACCTGCTTCATTACCGAACCATTCGGTGGATTCTTTTTCTCCATAAATATTGAATGCACAGCCCCAAGTTTTAATACCTAACGCTCTTACTTGTTGATCTAATAAGAATGAGGCTTCCTGCAACTCGTCACTATGTTGCATAGCCATTGTTCTGGCACGCACACGTTCTAAGGCTAATTCAATTTCCGCTTCCCGGGCCTGGGCTTCGGCTTTTTGAAGATCCAGAAAACGGGTATAGGCCTGATCAAAGACTTTACCGAATCTTTTTAGAATATTCACCTGGCCTTCAGATAAACGGTTTCCCTGGAAATCATTCACGGCCAGAACAGATTTTTTAGCAGGCACCATGGTAATCTCATACACTTCGCTTTCTCTGATCATGGAATGTACCTCAGCCGGTAAATCCTTCAATTCAGGGAGTTTTAATACAACATCGTAAAAGCTGTCTTTCTCTTTTTTTGAATAAGTACCAACATAAAGCTCCAGTTCCTTCTCACGAGCTTTGTGGAAATCTTCTAAAATTGGGTGATCGAAATAGGGCAATAGATACTGACTAATTACAATGCCGGTCCCCACATCACCACACACAAAACAATGCACATCTTTAGAGCTCTCTGAAAAAGTTTGAATAGCTACAGCAGTCGATGGCACCTCAAGCTCGGTCATTTTTTCAAATAATACCTTCACCACTTCATTCAGCTCATCACTCTTGTGCATGGCAAGGGAACGGGACCGTACTTTTTCAAGAGCCGTTTCAATCTTGGCTTCCCGGGCTTGGGCTTCTGCTTTTTGCAGGTCTAGAAAGCGTGTGTAAGTCTGCTCAAAAACTTTGGAGAACCTTTTCAAGATATCAATTTCATGTGATGTAAGGTCCAGACCGGAATAGTCATTGATGAATATGGCTGTATTTTTTTGAAATGCGATGGATGTAGCATAAGTGTGGGCAGCCAAACAATACTCCTTTACCTGTTGTGGTGTATGCTTAAAATCCGAAAATTCAAAAATATGATCTAGGAAAGATTTATTTTCATCTGCACGGTATCTTTTGAATAGAAATTCCTCCCCCTTTTCTTTTGCTTCCCAAAGATTGGACAAGACAGGATGGTCGAAATAGGGAAGGTTGAAATTGGTAGCAGAGGCGAACCCGGGATTTGCCATCCACTCAACTATATCTTTAGTGCCCTCAGTAAAGGTGATCAAGGCCACTCCATCATCTACCGAAAAGCCCAACTCTTTTAACTTTTCTACCACCACCGTAATCACTTCACCCAGTTCTTCACTCTTATGCATCGCTAAAGAACGGCTACGAACTTTTTCCAATGCTGCTTCGATCTGTGCTTCGCGTGCCTGCGCTTCGGCTTTTTGCAGGTCGAGGAAACGGGTATAGGTTTGATTAAAGATTTTGGTGAAACGTTTGAAAATGTCAATCGCTTCCGGATTGTATTCCTGCGTAATGAACATCAGGTGACCATTTGAGAAAAATCCGCAGTGCGTCACCTGATATTTTGGTAACGGATATCCGGCTTCCACAAAACCGCGCATCGTTTCTCCCACAACCGGAAGGGTATCCATATAGCGATAGGTTTGCTCAAGTGATTCTCCCTCTGATTCGAACACGAGAAATTTATCACCTCTTCGTTTTGCTTTACGGATGGTTTTGAAGAATACGTCTTCTGTGAGAGGAATCTTTAGCGGTTCTCCCATTTTCCCATCCGGGCCCGGATTGTAACCCATAAAATAGGTATCATCATCGTACCAAAGGCTAAAACCGCACGACCATAATTCGATATCCAGATTTTTAATCTGCTCAAACATCAATTCGGATGTTTCTATAAGCTCATCACTGTGTTGCATGGCCATTGTTCTGGCCCGAACCCGCTCCAACGAAGCTTCAATTTCTAATTCCCTGTTTTTGTGCTCCAACTCAGCGGTACGTCGTTTTATGGCATCGCGGAGTTCAAGATTTTCTTTACTTATTTTGTCGAAGGCAAATGTTTCTCCTTCTTCAACTTTCGAATCAGGATAGGAACCATGTTGATGAAGGATTTTCCAACCAGCATCTGTTTTTTCTAAAAGGGAAGACAATCTGAGTTTTGCATAAAAACTCCAGCCATCTTCCGTTTTGATGTACACGTTACCCAATTCATGCACCATAAAATGGGGGGCAAGGGGTATAATCTGGATCTCTTTATTCCGCAGTTCTGCCATCCCCACCATCTGGTCGAACACCCGGTTTGTATAGTCAACAATATCTTGTTTGCTGTTCCAGATTTCTTCCTGTGTGGTACCGATGTTTCGGTAATTGTCGGGCAGGTACGAAGCCCATGTTTCCAAATCACCCTTGAAATAACTATCCCAATAGTCATTCATCAAGTGTTTGATTTCCGCTTCCAGCTTTTTGGTTAGTTTCATGGGTTACGCCTCAAAGGTATGGATATTAAAAGGGTTGAACCCTTGCACTGTTTTGTTTGCACATTCAACTCCCCACCATGCGCCTTAATAATATCGTAAATAATCAGAAGCACGGATTTAAATGGATTTAAGGATTTCACGGTTGGTATGGGCTTATTCATAGCACAAGTCTTTTAAAAGTTAGACTTTTGCTTCCAAAATTAATTAGAAGCCCAACCTCAAGTTGGTATGCTTTCAGGTAATTGAGTATTTGAGCAAGATGAACATCTTCCAATTCGATAACCGCCTTCAATTCTACCAATACTTTACTTTCCACAACAAAATCTGCTCTTCGTGTTCCAATTGGTTCGATAAGGTCTTTGTAGAAAATTTCTTGATTAATTTCTCTGGCAAAGTCCAGTCCGGCTTTGCCAAATTCATAGGCTAAAGCACGCTGATAAATTACTTCCTGAAAACCATTTCCAAGAAAGGAATGAACTTCAAAGGAGGCACCAATAACCTTTTCGGTAATGTCTTTGTGTTTTAATTCTACCATTATTTGATACTGATTTATTTACCTGTAAACGCCGATTCTTTTGTCTGAATCACGGATTTACTCGGATTTAGGGATTTCCCGGATTTTTTAGCATGAATTAAGTCTCGAAGTTTTGTGTCAACATAAAATCTATTCATCTGTGTCATCCTATAATCCTTTAAATCCGTGATTCAGAATTTGGAAGCGAAATAACAAGCACGCTGCCATTTCCCTCTTTTGTTTTTACTTTCAAATCTCCACCATGTGCTTTAATAATATCGTTGGTAATGCTTAGCCCTAATCCTGTACCTTCGGTTCCTTTCTTGGTGGTAAAAAACGGCTGCATAATTTTATCCTTGATCTCTTCGGGAATACCCGGGCCATTGTCTTCAATTTCTACGGAAATACCGGAATTTTGCTGATGAGTTCGAATCGTTAGCTTTGGATGGTAAGCATCCAGACCTCCAAGGTTTTCAAAACCTTGGAGGTCTTTACGATTAGCTTTCTCCCGCATCGCATCAAAGGCATTGTTACACAAATTCACAATTACCCGAGAAAAATCCTCGGTAATGAGCGGGACTTCGCCAATCGTTTCATCCAGCTCAAAATTGAGATCTACATTAATAGGGTTTTTGCCTGCCCTCATCCCGTGGAAGGAGAGATTCACAAATTCTTTTACCAAGGCATTCAAATCCGTTGGCTCCAGTTTGCCCGTGCCGCCCCGGCTGTGTTCCAGCATAGATTTTACGATGGAATCTGCCCTCGAACCGTGCTCGTGGATTTTCCGGAGATTCATCTCGATGTCATGCAAAATCTCAACTGCTTCCTCTACTTTTTCCCGATCTTCGGCTGAAAGTTGATCGCTGATAGATGACAGTTCGTCCTTCGTCTCCTCAATCAACTCCACACTCAGCTCCGAAAAATTATTCACAAAATTAAGCGGGTTTTTAATTTCGTGGGCTATACCGGCGGTTAGTTGGCCAAGGGAAGCGAGTTTTTCTTGTTGGATGAGTTGAGATTGGGTGGCTTTGAGATCTTCCAGCGATTGTTGCAGCGCAGTATTTGTTTCTTCAATAGCTTTTCTTTTTTGCTCCAGTTCTTCAATCGTCTCTTCTAATAGAATAGCAGTAGTACGTTTTACCTTTTCTGTTCTTTCCAGCTTAAACTCTGAGATGGTCAAGGCTTTCTCTACATCTTTGGTCGCTTTTATAAGTGATGTTCTTTCTTCTTCCGAAAGGTTTTCGGACTGCTGAATAAAATCAAGAATGATCTTTAGCTGTTGGTTCATACTTTTTCTTTAAGTGTTACCCAACAACAGGCTCCTGAATGAAAATTTTGTTTACCATTTAAGACTCGTCCAAACTCACCATAGGTAAAAAAACCAGCCATTGGTGTTTTCCACACCTCAGCGAGCCCCTCATTTTCATCTGTTGTCATAGGACCAAGAATAGGTTGTCTGCCAGCACAAGAAAAAATTAATAAAGCATCAGCTTGTTCTTCGGTATCTTGTTTTAATTGGTTTGCTTTGTCAATGACCTCTTCAACAATATCGAATTCTGGAGGGTTTGTAAACCAAAATTTAGACCCATCTGCCATTGGTATGTCCATGACCAATGCTTTTTCTTGGTTATCTATATTCATGGGTGTTTTAAGGACAGTTTCGTTTTCGTCGCGTTTTACGATGAAGGGATATTCCATGGACAATTCTTCAAAGACCTTAAAATTTGTTTCGGTTATTTTATCTTCTTTTCCTAAGTATTTTAGGTAAAGTTCTACAGCAGATTTACCATCAATCTCATACAAAAGGTTTCCTTTGCTTTTAGTGACTGTTCTTGTAATTCCCAAGGGTTTCCAACCTGTAACAGCCATTCCCTTTAAATTAATTTTGTCGCCATCAAGCACTAAAGCGACTATGCCTTCATCTGTTTCTTTTTTATTTGTAAATACAAAGCTTCCTTTTAGCATCCAGTCATCTCCAGCCATGCCTCCAAAAAATAATTTATCCAATCCAAGACTTTTTTTAAGAAAGCTTACCATTTCCTCGCCTTTAAAAAACTCACTTTGTTGGTTTATGCCTGTACTGCAAAGTATAAGCGAAGGATTGGTAAACTTTTTTAAAGAATCGTTTGCCAAATTTGAAACGGTTTCTTCCAAGGTTCTATCTCCAATATCTTCAAAAATAATGGTGTAATATTCTTTAGACAATTCTAAAAGCAAGACGGCAATTTCCCCTTCGCTCTGGTGCCCATCAATAAATTCGCCACAGGACGTAGCTCCAAAGACCTCAATATTTTTGGAATCCAGTAATTTGCAGATGGCTTTTCTGTCTTGCTTAATGGACATGAAGATGATGGCCAAGGTGGGTTTGTAGCCATCTTTTAAACTTTCTTCCAAGGCTGCATTGATTTCTTGGGTAGATTTGCCGTGTATTGATTTTGCTTGCATTGATTTTTTATCTTTTTACTTTTCTTTTAGTGCCACCACGCAGCAGGCATTGTTATGAAATTCATTGTTACCGATTTTTGATTTTCCATATTCTCCATAGGTGAAAAAGCCTACCATAGGCGCATTCCATACTTTTTGCACCTGTTCTATCTCTTCTTTCATTAAAGCTCCAAACGATAAATGTCTGCTCACACATGAAAACATAATCAAGGCATCGGCTTGCTGCTGTGCATTGTCCTTAATGCTCTCACATTCTGAAACAACTGTTTCAATAGCATCAAAATCTGGTGGTAATGAAAACTTTATTTGAGAACCTTGTGGCACACTTCCAGTACATATAAGCGAACGATCTTTATTATTGGCAAATCTAGTTGCGCGTATAACAGTATCTCCATTTTCCCGTTCCAATTGCAATGGATAATACCAAGAGTTTAGAAATGCCACGATGTCCTTATTGTTATCCAACTTTACCTCAACGCCAAGGTATTTCATTAACATGTCTAATGCCGGTTTATCGTCTATAGTATACACTATATTACCTTCGCTTTTAGTCACTGTTTTTGTGGTTCCAATAGCTTTCCAGCCACAGGTAGCGATGCCTCTAACATCTATGTTGTCTTCATCAATAATGAGTGCAATTAGTGCATTGTCTTTACTTTTTCCGTTGGTAAAAACAAGAGGTTTTTCAGCTATTAAATCATCACCTGCCATACCTCCAAAGATGGTTACTTCCCTGTCTGTACTTCGCCGTTGCTCAGTAACCACTGACGAAACAGATTTTCCAAAACCTTGTTGAATACCTTCTATAATTTGATCCCCATCAATAAATATTCCCCCTGTAGCTATTATGAATGCAGGATTGGTAAAGGTTTCATTTCCAATAACACCTAGTTTTTTTGCGTCTTCTAAAGTGGTCTGCTCACTTGTTTCAAGAAATTCTAGTTTAAAATAATCCCGATTTATATCTAGTAACATGACCACAATACTACCTTCCTCGATGTCGCCGTCTATAAATTCGCCTGCAGTTGTTGCGCCGAAGATTGTGATTCCTGCTTTATCAAAAATTTCGCAGACTGCTTTTCTGTCTTGTTTTATGGAAAGAAAAACGATGGCTAAAGTGGGTTTGAAATTGTCTGATAGACTTTCTGTGAAAGCCAATTTGATTTCCTCGGTTGAATGGCCTTTTATTGATTTACTTTTCATATTGATATCTCCTTAAGCGCCACCACACAACAAGTGTTGTTATGAAACTCGTGCTTCCCTGTTTTTGACTTTCCAAATTCGCCATAGGTAAATAGACCTATCATAGGCGCATCCCAAACTTGTTGCACCTGCTCAATTTCTTCACTCATCATTATGCCAAACGACAAATGCCGGCTGATACAGGAGAACATGATCATGGCATCAGCCTCCGGTTGTTTCTCCTGTTTTACCTCCATACATTCTTCCACTACTTTTTCAATCGCATCAAAATCGGGGGGAAGTGAAAAGCGTACCTTACTGCCTTGAGGCACATTGCCGGCACAGATAAGTGAACGGTCTTCTTTATTACCCCACATTGCCGTACGCATAACCGGGGCAACATTTTCCCTTTCGAGTTGTAAAGGATAATAAGCGCCAATATTGGTTAACACATCATTTACTCCGGTATCGAAATCTATATCCAAGCCAAGGTATTTCATAACCATGTCCAGTGCGGGTTTATCGTCTATGGTGTACACGATATTTGCTTCGCTTTTAGTCACTGTTTTTGTGGTTCCAATAGCTTTCCAGCCACAGGTAGCGATGCCTCTAACATCTATGTTGTCTTCATCAATAATGAGTGCAATTAGTGCATTGTCTTTACTTTTTCCGTTGGTAAAAACAAGAGGTTTTTCAGCTATTAAATCATCACCTGCCATACCTCCAAAGATGGTTACTTCCCTGTCTGTACTTCGCCGTTGCTCAGTAACCACTGACGAAACAGATTTTCCAAAACCTTGTTGAATACCTTCTATAATTTGATCCCCATCAATAAATATTCCCCCTGTAGCTATTATGAATGCAGGATTGGTAAAGGTTTCATTTCCAATAACACCTAGTTTTTTTGCGTCTTCTAAAGTGGTCTGCTCACTTGTTTCAAGAAATTCTAGTTTAAAATAATCCCGATTTATATCGAGTAACATCATGACAATGCTACCTTCCTCAATGTCGCCATCTATAAATTCGCCAGCAGTTGTTGCGCCGAAGATTGTGATTCCTGCTTTATTGAGTAGTTCACATACTGCGTCTCTATCCTGTTTTATGGAAAGAAAAACGATTGCCAAAGTGGGTTTGAAACCGTCTGAGATTGTATTGCTCATTTCTATGGTAATGCCTTTGGTAGAATTTGCTTTTATTGTTTTTGCTTTCATCTTTTATTTTTCTTTTAGTGCCACAATACAACAGGTGTTATTGTGAAACTCGTGCTTCCCTGTTTTTGACTTTCCAAATTCGCCATAGGTAAATAGACCTATCATAGGTGCGTTCCAAACTTGTTGGACTTGACTTATTTCCTCGCTCATTAGAAGACCAAAAGACAAATGCCTACTGATGCAAGAAAACATGATTAGAGCATCTGCTTCTTGTTGTTTTTCGGTTTTCAATTCGTTGCATTCTTCGACTACTTTTTCTATAGCATCAAAATCTGGTGGAAGTGAAAAACGCACTTTGGAACCTTGAGGCACGTTTCCAGCACAAATAAGAGAATGATCTTCTTTATTAGCAAACATGGCTGTACGCATAACTGGTGCCACACCTTCGCGTTCCATCTGTAATGGATAATATGCACTCATATGTGTAACTAATTCTTTTCCAGATTGGAAATCGTATTCGACACCTAAATATTTCATTATCATGTCTAATGCAGGCTTGTCATCAATAGTATAGACAATATTTCCTTCGCTTTTAGTAATTGTTTTAGTTGTGCCAACGGCTTTCCAACCACAGGTTGCAATGCCATTTATTTCTATTTTGTCTTCGTCTATAATTAGAGAAAGAAGACCTTTTGTGCTACTTTGTTTATTTGTGAAGACTAATGGACCTTCTAATAAGAGATCGTCTCCAGCCATACCACCAAAAATGGTGACATCTTTTCCAAAACCTTGGGTAATACCTTCAACTATATGTTCGCCATCAGTACTTAACCAACCTGAAGCAATAATGAAAGCCGGATTTTTAAAGGTTGTTTTGCCAATTTCACCTAATTGTATGGCGTTTTCTTGGGTTGTTTGCTCTCCAGTTTCAAGGAAATGGGTTCTAAAATGTGCTGGATTTATATCGAGTAACATGATAGTTATTCCACCTTCGCCAATTTCTTCATCAATGAATTCTCCGGAAGAAGTAGCTCCAAAAACTGCGATTCCTTTTTTATCCAATACATCGCTTACTGCATTCCAATCTTGTTTTATAGAAAGAAAAACTATTGCCAAGGGTGGTTTATATTCACCTGCTAAAGCTTCGTTTAAGGCTACTTGTATTTCATTGGGAGAATTTCCCTTAATTGTTTTTGCTTGCATGTGAGGCGCTATTTGTATTAAAATATGGTGTTAAAAAGTTTGATCATACTCACCCAACCCAAACCATCACTTCGCTTATTTGAATCGAAGGTTCAATATCGGTAAAATTTGGTAGGTCTGACATAATTTGATCTGCATTAGATCCGAATGCCTGCCCAAAATCTTCCATTGAATCGAAAAACATGCTGGCAATTATAATAAATGGTGCCGGTGATTCTGGAGCTCCTCCTCCAAGTCCGGATTCAATGCTCGCTCCTTTAAGTGCATCCCCCATTAACCCTGAGGCCATAGGCACGTGTTTATTTAGATAATAATCCATGTTAAATTTTTTCCCGGCTTCGTTTGGATACGCCACGCTTGCCTTAATCATTCCCTTTTTCATACTATTTAATTTTTAGTTATTGGTTACTTATTTTTCTTTTAACGCTACACAACAGGCGGTTAAACCATGCAACTCTAAATTTCCGTTTGTGGCCCTTGCCAGTTCTGCATTGCTGAACATACCAGCCATGGGTACATCCCACACTTTTTGTATGCCTTCTATCTCTTCACTGATCAACGGCCCCAGTGATAGAAACCTGCCTCCACAACTGAACAACAGTAATGCATCTGCTTCAGGCATTTCAGTAGCACTCAACTCTTCACAACCTTTAATCACTTTTTCTATCACATCAAAGTCCGGGGGTACTGAAAAACGGACTTTAGAACCAACTGGCATAGCGGCATTACAGTAAAAAGAACGGTCTTCCCAATCTACCACCAGTCCGGCCCGCATCACAGCGTCTCCAGATTCCCGCTGCAAATGTAATGGCAATGTGTGTGCATGTTCCGCTGCAAAATTTTCAGGTGTTACATTTTGAAGGCCACCGTATTTTATAATAAGGTCCACTACCGGGGTATCATCAATGGTATACACATGATTGCCTTCACTTTTTGTAACGGTCTTTTCTGTTCCTATGGCACTCCAACCGTGGGTAGCCCTGCCTTTTATGCTGACCTTATCTTCATCAACAACAATTGTTGCAATGCCGTTATTGCTTGCTTTCCCATTCGTAAATACAAAATTTTCCTTAAATCCAAAATCATCACCAGCCATACCGCCGTTCACATTTACGCTTTTGCCGAGAATGTCTTCGAAACCATGTAGCAATTCCTCCCCGTCTGTGTTGAGGTTGCTGCCGACAATGAGAAAGCAGGGGTGCGCAAATTTTTCCAATGCTTTCTTTGCAATAGACTGCGTGGTTTGCCTGTAATTATTTTCCGTGAACTCTTCAAAAGAAATACAGAAGTAAGTGGGGTTGATATTTAGCAACAGGATGGCAATTTCTCCTGCACTGATTCCTTCATCTGTAAACTCCCCGTTAGTGGTGGCACCATAAATGGCAATGGCTTTTTTATCAAGCAATTCACATACTGCATCCCGGTCCTGCTTTATTGAAAGAAAAACAATGGCCAGTGTTGGGCTGAAATCATCAGCCAGACATTTAGCCAGAGCTTCTTTAATTTCTTCGGGTGATTGACCCTTTATGGTTTTAGCTTTCATACTTTTATAATGGTAATAATTATTTTTCTTTTAATGCTACACAACATGTGGTTAAATTATGCATTTCCAGATTGCCACCTGTTGCCCGGGCCAGTTCGGCATTTGAGAACATACCGGCCATGGGCACGTTCCAGATATTTTTGATCCCTTCTATTTCCTGATTTATCATGGGGCCAAAAGCAAGAAGTCTGCCAGCACAACTAAATACGACCAGGGCATCGGCTTCGGGCATTTCATCTGCCTTCAGCTCTTCTATACCCTTTATCACTTTTTCCATCACATCAAAATCAGGAGGGATTGAGAAACGTACTTTTGAACCTTGTGGAACCGATCCACTACAATAGAAAGAACGATCTTCCCAGTCGACCAGCAGCCCAGGACGCATGATAGGTTCGCCTTTCGCTCGTTGAAGTTGCATGGGCAGATTTGCCGCTATATCTAGCAACAATCCCTTGTTTTCAGGCGATACATTTTCCAGTCCTCCATATTTAGCTGTAAGGTCCAGTACCGGAATATCGTCCACCGTGTAAACATGATTGCCTTCGCTTTTTGTCACTGTTTTTTCTGTGCCAACAGCTTTCCAGCCACAAGTGGCCTTTCCCTTGATAAGGATTTTATTTTCATCCAATGCCAGGGCAACGATGCCCTGATTACTTTCTTTCCCATTAGTAAAAACAAACTGTTCGGTGAAGGTATAGTCATCAGATGCCATTCCACCATAAACATTCACATCCTTACCTGCGATGTCTTCAAACCCAAAAAGCAATTGTTCTGCATCCGTTTCCAAATGGCTACCGGAAATAAGGAAGGCAGGCTTTGAGAATTTCGCCTTTGCTTTTTGAGCAATGTTGCTCGATGTTTCCCGGAAATTTTTTTCAAGAAATTCCTCGATATAGATTTGAAAATAATCCCTGTTCATATCAAGTAACAGCATTACTACCGATCCTTTTTCAGTCTCTTCATCGATGAACTCACCACTTGTGGTGGCACCAAATATGGCGATTCCCTTTTTGTCGAGTATCTCGGAAATAGCTTTCCGGTTTTGACTGACCGACATAAAAACAATGGCCAGCGTGGGATTAAATCCATCATTCATACTTTCGGATAAGGCAGATTTAATTTCTTCCGGTGATTTTCCTTTGATTGATTTTGCTTTCATAATGTATGATTTATTTGTAGATAGATAACAAACTCAGTTCCAGCCTCTGCTGGCAGGCGTTCGTTATTTACCATTTTTATGTTAATATCTCCACCATGCGCCTTCACAATATCATAAATAATCAGAATCACTGATTTAAATGGATGTAAGGATTTCACGGATGAAACCTGTCCCGTAGGGACTGAATATGGGTAGAAAACAGAAAACATGTAGAGAACCGCGTGCCGTAGGCCGTGTCCGCCCACCGGCTGATATGCTATATATTCTTTGGCTAAATTAATGCGCCGGCGTATCCCGTACCTTACGGCACGTTGAGGACAGGGGCGTTTCTTCATTTCTACCCACCTATTGTCCCTAACAGGACAAGCTCTATTTTCGATTTCCATGTTATTCATCCGTGTCATCTAATAATCCATTGCCATCCGCAATTCAGACAGCAGGAAGTGAAATAACAAACACACTGCCATTGTCTTTCTCCGTTTTAATATCCAATTCCCCACCATGTGCCTTCACAATATCGTAACTCAAGCTCAACCCTAGTCCTGTTCCTTCACCGGTTGGTTTAGTTGTAAAAAAGGGTTGCAGAATCTTTTCTTTGATGGATTCGGGAATGCCTGTGCCATTGTCTTCCACGCTAATCTCAATGCTATCACTTACCTTTTTGGTTCGCATCGTTACGGCGGGTTGGTATCCTTCCTGATCTTGGAGGTTTTTGAAATCTCCAAGGTCTATTTGTTTCTTCTTTTCAGCAACGGCATAAAAAGCATTGTTAATCAGGTTTAGCAACACACGGCCGATGTCTTGCGGTATAACGGCTATTTTGGGCAGTGTTTTATCCGCATCCAGTTTAAAGTCTGCGCTGAACGATTTGTCTTTTGCCCGCAACCCGTGATAGGATAGGCGCAAATATTCATCGGCCAAGGCATTAATATCCGTGGGTTCTTTAGTGCCGCTGCTGGCACGGCTATGTTGCAGCATTCCTTTTACAATACCACCGGCACGTTTGCCGTGATGGTTTATTTTTTCAAGATTTTGTTTGACATCTATGGCAATTGCTTTTGCCTCTTCAATATCTCCTTTATCTAATTCTTCGTTCATTTCTTCCAACAACTCATTACTGAGTTCTGAGAAGTTATTTACGAAATTGAGGGGGTTCTGAATCTCATGGGCAATACCTGCCGTGAGCTCTCCCAGCGAAGCCATTTTTTCGGATTGGATGAGCTGGACCTGCGTGGATTTAAGTTCATTGAGCGTTCTCTGAAGTGTTTCGAACGATTGTGCATTATATAAGGCAGCAGATGTATAGGATGCGAGCGTTTTTATTATTTCTAAATGATATTTAGTGTATTTGTTTTTTTCGAAAGACTGAATTGAAATGAGACCAATAATTTTGTCTTTAACCTGTAATGGAAGATAAATAAGGGAATTAGGATTTTTTGGTAAGCTACCATCTTCAAGTGCGGCTGATGTTAGCATCGTTAAATCAATGTCTTTCAAATATCCTGAGAATTCCTTTTCAATATCGTTGATAAAAATCTCTTTGTTATTCTCAATACACCATACGGCGAGCTGGCTCTTGTCGCTCATCATGCGCTTATATGGCTGGTAACGTTTCCCTTCTTCCACGGATAAACGGTATTCAATAGAAGCTTCTTCCTCGTTATAAATGCCAATGCCAAAAACTGTTGCATCCATCAATTGATTAACATTTTCATACACCGTATTCAAAATGGTTTCGAGGTTAAGCGTTGAAGTTATATCGCGACCAATTTTACTTAATACTGACACATTGTTGTACGATTTTTCCAGTTCCAGCGTTTTCTTTTCCAGTTCAGCATTTTTTTCTTTCATTACTACATTGGTCAGCCTATTAATCTCAGCTTCCTTTTGCAGCTTATCCATCTCGAACTGAACATTCAGGTACTTTTGTTTGAGTTCCTGTTCTTCCTTATAAACTTCCGATTTGTATTTATGGTAGAGTTTGTAGTGTTTAACAAATGGCCGGATATCCTCCTTTTTTTCATAGAATTCAGCCAATACTTCATGTGCTCTATAAATGCCGGCTTTGGCTTTAATTTCTTCGGCTACTTTAAGAGATTCCAGTAAATACTGTTCGGATTGTTCCGATTCTTGCAGAAGGGATATTTTACCAAGGTATAGCAAGGATTCCGCCTCTCCTACTCTATAGCCAAAGTCTCTATGGATAATGAGACTTTTCAAAAAATAGTCTTTGGCTTCTTCCAGTTTGTTTTGTTTGAGAAAAACTTCACCAATTCCGAAAAGTGCATAGCCCAGATTTCTTTTATCGTTTTTCTCTTCGCTTAATTTCTGGCATTCAATAAAGGTATGGTAGGCTTTATCAATCTGGTCATTATTCAAGTAAAGGGTTGCAATGCTTTCAAGAATAGAAGACTCAAGGCTAAAATTATGGAGGTCTCTGGACAGCTTTAGAGCTTTTTGAAGAAATTCCAGCCCCTTTTTATTATCGCCCTGAACACTATAGATGTATCCTGCACCATTATACGCATAGGCCATTGACTCTTTGTTGCCAATTTTTTCTCCTTGCTGTAATCCCCGTAAAAAATAATTGAGTCCTTTGTCGTAATCCCCCATATAATAATAGATAGCACCTATAGACACCAGTGCTTGTGATTCTCCGCTCGTATCTCCCAATTCAATAAATAGTTCCATAGCCTGGTTGGAAAGAGATAAGGCCGTTTCAAGATTAGAGAGATACCGATTACTCACTCCCATATTGCGAATGGCGTAAGCTAACCCTTGCTTGTAGGCGTATTTTTCAGCAAGACTTTTTGCTTTGAGGCTTAACTTAAGCCCACGCTTTGGTTGGGTATCATGTACCAGCCATGCCTGATCATTTAAATCATTGATTTTATGGATTATTTCATCAGGAATTGATTCTTTAGCAACGTTAATTTGATCCATGGTAATAATTTAAATTATAGAGAATTGAATAATAGCAACCTAAACGTTGTGAAAACAATAAAAAAAGAGAGATTAGGATATCTCAAAGTATATTTGAGTGGCAATAACTCCAAAAAATCCTTCTCTCCGATGATGAATATAACATTGTTTTCATAAATTATTTCCAAATTGGATCGGCTTTCCTTCAACAAACCGGTTTGCGCCCACCAAACCGATAAGCACTCAAAAGGCTACACCAGCTGAACTCTTTGTAGCCAATTTTTTCTCCTTGCTGTAATCCCCCATATAATAATAGATAGCACCTATAGACACCAGTGCTTGTGATTCTCCGCCGTATCTCCCAATTGGTACTGTCCCAAAAAGTGTGTAAAATAATGAATAAGCTAAAAAAAGTATAGTATAGTTCAGAATTTCTCTAAGGGTATACTACTATAAATTATTTTTGTAGTAGCCTTAACTTATGCTGGTGAATGAAGAAAAACTTAAAGGTATAATTCTAATAATTTGTAATATCATATTTACACCAATAGCTATTTATCTGTATTCTAAGTCTCAAAAGAATAAAAAACCAGATAAAGCAGAATTTGTTTTTCAGCTAACGGGTGTTTTTATTTTCTTAATTATAACGTTGATTAGTATAATTAACTTATAAACTGAGACTTAGAGAAAGCGGACGAAAGCAGAAGCTTAATTCCCCTAAACTTTTATCGTAAATAAATTAAAAGCCTTGCTCATAATTATGGAGAAGGCTTTTTTTTATATAGACCAAATTTTGAACCACATTAGGATGTGGATAACTATGCTATATTATTATAAAAATAAAAAATAATTAGCTTAAGTCGATAAATAATATTATAGTTAAACTAAATTTTACAACACGGGTTTTTAATCATAGTGTGGAAAACTATTATATCATCTACAAGAATGGGGATAATAAGTGATGAAAATTAAGTATTTAATCATTTACATTTTTTGGGTACAATTCGCAATTTCAGCGGTTGCACAAATACCCAATAACACTTCTAATGTTCCTGACCAATACTCAGAAGCAAGTAAATATGAACGTTACTATGAGATCGTATTAGAGAATGCTTTATCTGAATATTACATTAATGGTACTTTTTTAGTAGATGTTCAGGCTACAGTAGAACGAGTAATGGTAGCAAGCGGATATGAAATAGTTGAGGAATTACCGCCTCTACAAATCGAAAACTTACCGGGATTACCTGTAATACCGCCCGGGTTAAAAGCCACAAGAACAGGCGAAGACAGCTTAAAGGTCACAGGGTTTAATTCAAGTTTTAGATTAAGCCGGTTGGTAATAAAAGTGCTTATAGATACTTCATATACGGAATCTGATGAAGAATTTATTAGAGAAGCTACGAGTATGGTTACTAATGCAGATCGTTTTAGAGGGGATATAGTAACAGTTGAAAGAAAAATATTCCCGAATAAGAATAGACCAAAAGTATCACCCAAAAAATCAACTACAGCGAAGGCAGATACTGCATTTATAGAGCCTCTTACATCGAATAAAGAAGCTACACTGGGAAAAAATAAATTTTTAGGGCTAGATTGGAATAACCCAAAAGATCTACTTTATGTTATTGTAGGTCTTGTTATTCTCTTGTTGGGTGCTATTGTTTGGTTACTTCTTAGAAACCCAAAGGGAGATAATTCTTCTGAACTAGATGGACTAAGTGAAGAGATTAAAGCGATACAGGAAGGATTGAAGGCCAAAAGACCTAGTGATGAGTTGAGAGAATTTAAAAGTGATAAGCAAGCAAAATTTGAGGAAGAGAAAATGTTTATCATTAATAGAACTGTTAGCAGGCCTGAAGTTGTAGCGGGGCTTGTTGAAAGCTGGATGGAAGAGGATGAAGACGAAGGGTTGGTTAAAGCAGTAAGAGCGATATTTAGTACAGATCCAAAGCTCATAGACGTTTTACAGCCATATTTATCAGAAATGAGCCATGAATTGATCCTTTATGGGTTAACAAATATTGAAACTATTCCTGTAAAGGAAAAAGCTGAGGAAGTATCCGAATTCAAGAAAAAATTATTAGCGTTAAAAGCTTCTAAAAAAGAAGGAGATTCCGAAAATCATCTGTTTGAATTTCTAAAACAACTAACTGATCAGCAATTACTTCACCTGATAAGGAGTGAATCGGATGATATGATAGCCATTTTATTAGCCCAACTGCCCGGTGAAAGATCTAGTTATGTGCTACAAAAGATTGAGGAAGAAAAACGAATTCCTATTGTTCTTAAAATGGGTAAGATTGCTAATATTCCTATTTCTATATATAAGAAAGTAGCAGCTCATTTTTCTTCTAAAGCACTCTCAGTATCTGACATGAAGTATGTTGCTGCAGATGGAATCGAAAGTATTTTGAATACTATTGATAGTTTACCGATTCAAGATCAACAGCCATTTGTAAACTCAATTGCAGAGAAAGATCTAAAACTTGCTAAAAAGATTCGAAAATACTTTGTGGCATTTGAAGATCTACCTAGCATAGAGGATGAAATTCTTCAATCGGCTTTAGAAGAATCAACCACAGATCAAATTATCAGAGCACTTTACAAAGCTCCTGAACCAATCAAACAGAAAGTTCTCAGTGTTCGCCCAAAAAGGGAAAGAGAACTTATTGAAAGTGAACTAAGTAATCTTCAGGAAGTAACATCCCTTGAGGTAGAAGAGTCTAGAAAGAAAATTCTTTTTCTTATTCGAAATCTTATTAAATCTAGAGGCTAGTTTGATGAGTTTTGCTAAAGTAACTTATTTAATAGCATTGATCCTTCTGCTAGGTCTAAAATCTTCATTAGCCCAAGTCAATCAGTCTCAAGCATTACTTATAGAGAAAGTAATTAGTCAATTAGAACAATCTATGAGTGACATACCCAGCGATGTGAAGCGTGTTGCTATATATCGATTGAACTACAACAAGAATTTATTGAGCAATGAAGACTTAAACTATATTACTGCAAGAATTGAAAGTACATTTAGAAATTTTGGTGCTCTCACTATCTTGTCTCCAAGAGAACTCGAGCCAACGGATGAATTAAAAGTTTTTGGAAGGGATTCGACTATTCAAATTTCTAACTTAAAAGGACGAAGCCTAGCTGAATCTAATACTGAGTTATTAACGGAAACCGCAGCTAAATATAGTATCCAAGGATTGATTGAAATTACGATTCAAGCAAGACCGATAGAAGGATATGCTCTAACGTTCAAAATGATCCGCCCAGAATCTCAGGAAGTTGTTTGGGTTAAGGGATTGGTTTCAAATCCTATATTCCCTAAAGAAGAAAAGGATAAAGGTAAATTAACTTTTTTAAGCTTTGGTGTTGAGACATTAACGGGAAGCAGTTTTACAATAGATAGCACAACCACAGATGCTGAACAACAAATTCTTAGTTATAACGCAAATCTACTTTTTAGACAACCAATTGACTTAGAAAATTCAGGGTACTTGGGATTGAAATTTGGAGTGAATCTATTAAAAGGAGTAGATGATAGCCTTTACAATGCTACTTTGATAAATATTGGCACTGTATTTCACTATGGCTTGGGTGAAAAGAAGGAATCAATAAATGCAAACAGACTACTATTGACATTAGAAGCAGATGTTCGTTTTGCTTTAAGTAAATACCAAGGAAGTATTTTTACAGTATCTCCAGGTTTGCAATTTAACTTTACCCGGTCTATTTCTATAGCAATGTACGCTAGAAATATCATTTCGGGAGATGAGCTAAGAGAAAAGGATGAAAATAAAAGTATAACCTATAATAAACTGAGCTATGGATTACAGTATGTTTTTAGGTTTTAAGAAGTACTTATTCTTTATAGGTGTTTCCGTTTTAATGGCTGGTTGTACAACTAGCCAGCAAGCTACTAATGGGCAACAGAATGGTGAAGTAGAAACACCTGCCACTCCGGTAACAGGGAGCAATACTAAGAATACGGAAAAAGCTAATGAAGAGGCTGTAAACTCAATTAAAATTACATATAAGAATAGAAATACAGATCTAGTATTAAGTCTGAATCCTAATAAAGAGAATTTTTTCTTGGATTTTAAAGGTATGAGTCCGGCAGAAAAAGATACAATCATCATTGCCGATTCAACCTTGATCAAAAAAAGAGCCACAGATATTCAAGCGCTCTTAGCAGCTTTCAGACAAGCTCAGGATCTATTCTATCTAGGGGAGTATAATGAGGCTCTTATAAAAATAAATGAGTCTCTTAGAATACAAGAAACAGCAGATGCATATGGCTTAAAGGGAACAATCTATTTTATGTTAAATCGAAAATCTGCCACAAGAGAAAACTGGAATAAAGCTGTTCAATTAAACCCCAATATTTTAATTCCAAATATACCTGAACTAGAAGATATCATCAAAGATATCAAAGGAGGACCGGAACAATGAGGCTATCGTTAACAAATATTTTAGGAGTAATTGTAAGTGTTGGAATACTCGTTTTTGGAATTACCGAAATAACCGGTGCGACCGGATATATCAATTCAATCCCTGCACTAAGCGAATACCAGTTTTTAAATATACCTAGTTTATTTATTGTTCTTGGAGGGGTATTAAATGCTGTATTTATCACTTATAGACCTCAGTATGTTGGCCAGGCATTACTAAGTACAGTCTATATTTTTAGTCAATCAAAAGTTTCAAATAAAAAGCTCCAGACTGATCTAAAAGACATTTTAGAATGGAGTGATCAGGTAAAAACAAACCGAATCAAAGCGTTGGGTAGTCTTGAAGAAGACAGCAAAGATGATGTAACCGGCTATTTTTTCTCTTTAATAAATACTAACTACAGCAACGATGAAATAAAGGAGTTTGCTTCGGTCAATATTGAAGAACATTATTATCGACAGATGGTAGTGGTTGATGTTTTAAGAGCAATGGGTGGGGCTGCTCCTTCGTTTGGGATGTTTGGAACACTTTTTGGTTTGATTGTAATGCTGGGTCAATTGGAAAATCCATCAGGCATGGGTCCCGGACTTGCGGCTGCTTTAATTACAACGTTATACGGAATTTCATTAGCTAGATTTATTTTCTATCCGGTTTCTGAAAAGTTGAAAAATATTGCTCAAATGAACAGGTATAGAGAATATTTTATGCTGGAAGGGGTGCTGTTGATTAACTCCAAAAAATCTAGTTTTTACATTCATGATAAGCTAAAAACTTATTTAAGAAGAAACTTTAAAGCTGATAAAGGTAAAGAGGAATAGGACTTTATTTTGAGAAACGGGTCAAATCAATATAGAAATACAGACTTAGATTCACACTCTGAAGATCAGGATTGGCTTCTTACATATAGCGATATGATCACTTTATTACTTGCTTTCTTCGCTGTTTTAATTTCTGTTTCATACGTTGATTTAAACCTTTGGGAGCAGATGAAACAAGGTTTGCGATCTGAGATTAGTAAACAAGAAAATGTTGAAACACCTCTTGCCGAGGTTAAAAAAGATCTTGAGGAGCAATTAGCTTCAGAAAGAGAAGCCGGTTTAGTAGATATTACTCTAGGCAGAGAAGGAATAAAATTATTCTTTAACAGTAGTTCATTTTACGAATCGGGAGAAGCAAATTTATTGCCAACAGGTCAGAGAATAATTGATAAAGTTACTCTTGCTATGAACGAGTTGGGATACTACAAATTTAAAGTTGATGTGGAAGGCCATACCGATAATGTTCCAATAAACACACCAATTTATCCTTCAAATTGGGAACTGTCTGTAGCTAGAGCTTCAGAAGTAGTAAAGTATTTTATTAAGGAAGGCATTGAACCGGAGAGAATAAAAGCTTCCGGTTACGCAGATACAAAACCCCTTGTTCCTCATGTGGATGAACAAGGCAATGATATAGCCGAAAACAGAGCCTTAAATAGAAGAATTGTTGTTCGAATTTATTACTGATTGATAATCAAGCTTAATTTTTTACAGCACCGGTATAAAACAATCATCTTGTTTTGTCGCTTTTGAATTAGTACTCTAAGAATGATGAGAAAGCTAATTCCAAAACATATCACTACAATCGTACCCAAATGGTTTAGCTTAAATAAGCATAAGGCAAACCATTTCTTTGCTTTAGTAGCTTTGCTTGTAACAATTAGTTTCATCTTTCAGGATTATCTTTTCTCTACAGTCAACAATAGTAGATTTTACTTAAGTGAAGTACTTCTATTTAAAATCTTTTGGATAAATTTTATCCCCTTTTCATACTTAATCTTTTTTATCCATTCCAAACTTGAAGGAATTTCAAGAAAGCTCAGCATTCGGATTCCATTATTTTTAGCAACAGTTTTTGCGGTGCTATCTGTTCATATAATAGTCTCTTCATTTTTGATTTCGTCCCTCGGTGATATGTGGTATGGAATTGAAATAACCACATGGCAACTTGCTACCACAAAACTTATAGATTACCTGGGAGTAGCATTTTTATTTTATTTTTTGGCAATATGGGTTGCTGAATACACCAGTCAAACAAATCTACGCCTAACTTCTCTTTTTAAATAAAAATATATATAAATGAAGATTTTTTACATCATTACTATTTGTTTGGGTTGTTCTATGATTGCTAACGGGCAACAAGAAGATGAATTCAAAAATGAAGAATTCTTTAACATAACCAAGTTCACTTATATAAGTCTAAACTCAGCTGAATTGGAAGAATTTAGAGAAGGACAAGGATTATTTAGGACAGATTTAGATACAGATAATTCCCAAGTATATAGTTTGAAAACTATTTTCGGATATTTTTTATCACCTCATTGGTCACTTGGTGCGGGAATAGGATTAGATGGTTATCACAACCCAAACTTCAACACTGCCCCTCTATTTATAGACATAAGAGGGTACTTTGTAGATGGTAAAAATACTTCATTCGCTTTTCTTGACCTAGGAACACTATTGAAATTGAGTAATGAGTTTGAAAAAGGTTATATGTTAGAAACAGGTGTAGGATACAAATTCTTTGCATCAGAAAATATTGCAATGGTTTTTAGTATCAATGCAAGCTTTAAGGGGCTTTCACTTACAAATCAAAATTATACAGAGTCAGATCGGATTGTCGATTTAAGAGGGGTTGGTTTTACACTAGGATTTATATTTTAAATTAAAAGGAATAAAATGAAAAACTTCATATATATATTATTGTTATTAACCTGACGGTAATTAAACGTACCTTGTTTAAGCGGCATAATGGATTTC
>CAXBHO010000023.1:0-36945 GCA_963975485.1 uncultured Balneola sp.
GTCAGCAAATTAACATTTTATTGTTTTGCTGTCCTATTTTCCTAGACCACTACACACTACTCCTGTATCATCTGTTCAAAAATTATATCTGATCTTCGATCTTTGTAACCGTCAATATGGTATTTAAAGTAAACATCTAAATGATAAATCAATTGTTTTAGTTCTGAATGTACCAAACCAAGTGTAAAAATTTCTGCCTTTTTTGACTTAAGTCCCATTTTTAAAAACAGCGCCTGCTTATCGGTTAGTTTGTAAGCAAGTTCAGTATCGGGATTCACTCCTAATGTTCCACTACTGATATTCAGAAAAACTGTTTCATTTTCAGCCGAACTTTGATCGATCAAGCCAACGCCAATGATCTGTGCTAAACGTAATTGAACGTAAGCAAAAATTGAAGGATGAGTTTGTTCCACTTCCCCTAACCATTGAATGAAGTTATGAGAAAATGAAAAAAGCTCAATATTTTCTTCATTCTCATGTACTAATTGAGAGATCAGCTCTAGTGTTGAATACAAAATAGAGGCACGATCAAAATCTTTTCTAAAGTTAAGCGACTGATACACAATAGAAGCTTCGGAGAGTGTCTGAATATTTCTTGAAGGCTTATAATAGTAGTTAACATCTAGTATATTACCGACTTCAATTACCCCAGCGAGCTTATTCTTGGGTTTTTTTACTCCTTTTGCTATTAACGCAATTTTTCCGTGAGATTGAGAAAGTGCTGTAATTATTTTGCTTGATTCCTGATAATCAATACAGCGAAGTAATATAGCTTTGGTCGATTCGATCATGGGTGGAATCTATTCCATCAAGCCATAAAAAGAAACTTTATTTATGATTAATTATGCAGCCGCAAATGTATTAATTCCGGTTCTTAGAATATCAGATAGTTCTTCGGCTTTTGCTGGTTTATGAACTAATTTCTGAACACTTAACATATTTGCTTTTTCAATGATATTCTTCTCGGTTGTTGAAGATATATATTGAAAAGGAATATTCATTTCAGGATACTTGGATTCTATTTTTTCACGAAGTGTAAAACCATCCATTCCGGGCATTTGTATATCAGAAAGAATAATGCTCGGAACTATATATTCTAGCATCTCAATAGCTTTAAAGCCAGTATCAAACATCAACACAATAAATCC
The DNA here is from genome assembly GCA_963975485.1 of uncultured Balneola sp. GTDB lineage: Bacteria > Bacteroidota > Rhodothermia > Balneolales > Balneolaceae > Balneola. The sequence goes on from CAXBHO010000023.1 coordinate 1,149, forward strand.
GCGTTGTTCCAGCATTCTGCCTGTCAACACTCGATAAGCATCATTGTCTTCAACTATAAATACAATCTGTTTTTTATTTTGATCACGCATATTAGTAGCTCAATTATCAATTTTAACAGTAAAAGTTACGGTTCCGGTTCCACCTGGTTGCAACGTTCCTGCAAATGTCCATTTTATGCCACCGGCACCACCTACAGATGGGTTTGTGATTGTACATCCGGTTAAATTATTCGGCAATGTTCCACAACTAGCCGTGCTAAAAGTAGTGTACGTTGGGGTGTTATCAATAATTTCCAGAGAGGAAATGGGTTCATCTCCGTTATTCTGATAATTCACTGTATAAGTTAGAATCGAGCCCGGCAATGCCTGTGCTTGATCCACTGTTTTAGTAAGAATCAATCCTGCTTCTTCATTGCTAACCGTTACAAGATCACTCCTTGATAGATTTTGTTGAATCAACGGTGACGTATTTTCATAATCCATTACCGCTGAAATTGTTGTATTACTTGTAGCTCCGTTATTTAATCCTTGCGGCACACTTACTTTAAGAAGTAAACAAACGGTTTGATTTGCAACAACATTTACCGGAGAATTCACCTCTAAAATAGGTTCTCCACTATCTACAACGCCGTTACAATTGCTATCTTGATAAAGAACTGCCGGCCATGTAACATTGGATGGATTATTTACTGAGCTTGTTGTGAATATTATATTACCGCTGGTTTTAGCTTCAAAAGTATGCTGGAAGAAAGCGGTAGCGCCCGGTAGTACATTTTGGCTGCCATCTGTTGAAAATGTGCTTTCTTGTACATCTGCAAAATTAACACCGGTATAAACAGTTCCAACAGAATTAATAAACGTTGTGATATCTGTTCCTTTGTCGTAAGTACCACCGGTAGTGCCTGAATTCCCACCTGTTGTTATAAAACTTGGATTATTTGTTTCCTGAATTTTGATGGTACCACCATCAGCAACTACAGATTTAGGAACGTAAAGTGTATATTTACCATCCGCATTAGCAGAGGTTTGTTCAATCAAACTATTTGATGAAGTAAGTGCTTTTACTATGGTACCTTGTACTCCGGTTTCGTTCCCGTTTTTAATCCCATCATGCGCAGTACCGGAACCAATTCCGTTATCATTAAATACAGTTCCTTCAATTTTTGAACCTTCGTAGTCACCGAAGTTCTGTTGAGCAGGTAAATTGTTAACAATGATTGTTCTAAGATTAGGAGTGGTAGAAATATAATCGGTAGGATCCGTTTCTGCCGGAGTACAAACATCAGGAGTTGGAACACTTTGCCCAAATGCTTCAATGAGATCATATTCGCCATTCAATACATTGGAAAACTGATAAAATCCGTTGACATCGGTTAGAACACTCTTACAATTATTTAACTGCTTATTAAATAGAACTATGGTTACGCTTTCAATTCCATTTTCTCCACCTTCGCGAAGTGCATTATGATTATTGTCTTTATAGACATAGCCATTAACTGTTACACCTGTTGCTACAACTCGTTGATTAGAAGAAAACTCAGAAGTGTTATTGCCTGAATCAAAAGTAAGTGCCGTTATTCTATCGTTAATTACAATTGAAGTACTCGAAACCGTGAATGTTTCACTAAATGCACCATTTGCATTGGTATTGATGGTTCCTATCAACGTTTGGCCTTCACCATGCGGACGAATCAACGATCCTCCTTCCTCAATCAATCCGTCATTATTTCCATCATCAGCTGCTTTATAAATTTCGATAGTGTAAACTCCTGAAACTCGGGTAGCATTCTTGCCTATATACCCTTCCACTGTTAACTGGGTTCCATTAATTGTTGCGAGAGTAAATACTGGATAATCTAATCCACGATTGGGTTCCGTAGTTGCAGATTCTGTTACTCCATCATTTGGTGAAACTCCATCAGCCGTTCCCGTTCCTGAAGTTACCACATCAATGGCCAAACCTTTGTTATTTGAGAAGCTGTTTTTTGTAATAAACACTCCTTGCTGGGGCTGCGCATCAGGGAAGCTTAACCGAACACCAGCTCCTTTAAACGGAGCGCTTAAATAATCGGTGCCGTTTCCGGTAATAATATTCTTTTCAATTAAAGTACCGGAAACCTGATTGAGAACATTAATACCGGTTGTTCTGTGATCTCGTATTATGTTATTTCGAATGGTATTACCGGAAGTTGCTGTGCCTGTGCTGTTTCCTATTTCTATTCCTGCTCCACCATAGACATCACTACCATTTGCTTTTCCATTTTCATGGAACAAGTTTTGAGTAATCGACCAAGTTCCAATTCCTTCGAGCCCATCAGCATTGTTTACCGAGGTACCTGCTTTATACACTTCGTTTTTGGTGAATTGAATGGTTGCACTTCCGTTTTCTGATCGGATACCGCTATCTTTAGTATAAGCTATATAGTTTCTCTGGATCAACGGCGATTGTGAACTTGATCCCGTGATTAGAATTCCGAGGTCTGATTGGTTCAATCCGGTTGGGTCTGTTCCATCTGCTCGTGTGCCAATTAAGTTATTCTCTACCGTACCGCCTGATACGTTTTGCAGCGTTAAGGATGTTGCATTGTTGAATAAAGCAAAATGACGAATAACTACCGCACCATTGCTGTTAATAACAAAGGCATTGTTGCCTTGGTCATTAAGATCTATTTCAAGTTCTTTTCTTGCAAAAGTACTTAATGAAATACCATCCACACCAACTGAGCCTCCGGTTCCTACAGTTCCGGCGTTTGTGTCAATTATTGTAGTTGGCGCATTAAGGTTATAAGAACGCCCATCTAAGGTGGTAAGTGGATCTGTGATTGCAGGCAATGCAGAACTCAAAGCAATTTTCCACCAATTTCCTCCACTACCTGTTTCGTTTGTTGCTACAGAAGGAACAAATCTCATCGTATTTGAGCCTGAAATACTGTTCGCATTTGTGATGAACTGGCGCAAAGATCCTTGAATACTTCTGTTTGCTGAGCCGTCATCATCACCATCTCTACTATTTGTAACTACATTAAAACTGAATCCAAAATTGATTCCTGAAATAGATGTATTTGCTAGTGTAAATTTAGCAACATGTTCTGCGTTAGCTAAATCTGTTGCAACGGGGGTTTCAGGAACATTATCAGATTGATTTCCTCTTCTACCGCCAAAGCAATTTCCGGCAGCCGTTTTTGAAACAGAAGCACCCGCTCCATCAGAACACAAAGCTCCAATCGGTGCGTAAGTTTGTTCAGCCCACGTTGTACCGTTTGAAAGTCCACCGGTTTTTGAATTTACAACTACCCAATAATCCGCCTCATCAGCCAAATTAAATCGATAAACTCCACTAATATCAGTAGTATCCGATTTAATGTATATATCATCGCTACCGGTTGCTAAACCATCTCCTCCATCTTTGAATAAATGAACAATTACATCTTTAACTGCTTGCTGATCACCGGAAGCATCACTGAAATTGGTATCACCGTCTGTAATTCCATTTCCTGTTTTGTCCCTGAATACGATTCCTTCAACCGTATTACTAATATATACGGCTACTTTAGCTGTATCATTTGCTACGCTTGGATCAAACTGATTAAGACCAATTACATTAGCTGTGTTTACTAAAGAATCTGCTGTTACTCCCGAATTTACCGTAGCTTCAATTCCCATAGTAACTGAGCTTCCGTTATTAAGAGTTCCGATTGCCCACGTTTTAGTAATTTGGTTATATGTTCCCTGACTTGGTGTTGCCTGAACAAGAGCTAAACCGGTTGGTAAACTTTCTCTAACATCGAGCTCTGTAGCTTTTTCAGGTCCATTATTAGTTACAGTAATGGTGAAGTTTACCTCATCACCGGAAAGTGGATTTGCATTATCTACCGTTTTGGTAACAGCAATATTTGCATTTCTGGTTGTTACTACCGGGTTCGTAAATTCCTGATTTAAACATTGGGTAAAATCAATATCTACAAGACGGTCGATAGAATAACCACTAGTTGTATTAGAACCTGTTCTAAATTCTAAAATAGAAGTATAATTATATTTGATATACGCCATGTGATCTATATCAAATGATCCTGTTGCATCACTATTTATAGTAGAAGTAAATACTTGAAGAAGCCCAGAAGTTGTTTCAGTAATGTTATTCCCTGATTGAACTGTATTAGATTGATTTTGTGCAAAGCCCAAAAAGTCCTTCACAGTCTGCGCAGTGTTATTTGGGTTTTGATATCCATCAATGTCTAAAGCAGTCATTGAAAAACTTCTTTTGGAAGGAGTATTAGTACCGGCTTGTACAAATTGAATTTCCCAATCTATAAATCCACCACTTTGAGTTGCACGGAATAACGGACTAAAATTCGCTGATTTATTTCCACTAGTGTTATTATCAATAGTAGATAACACGGCGTTACTAATTGCTTTGATCTTTACTTTTGCATCCAGCCCCTGGCCAATGTTGGTAAATCTGTATATAGCATTCACTTGTCCACCAATTCCTGATTCCAGGGTATTACTGTTGAAATTAAATAAAGGTGGTTCCGTACAAGTTAACCCTGAACCCGAATCAAAGACTAAAATATCCACCGAAGCCGTGTTATTACTTACATTCCCGTCCGTACCGGTAAAATCTGTTAGAGAAGCGGTGTTAGTAATCGTATTTCCCTCTTGGCCTGAATTTACTCTAGCTTTTAAAGTAAGTGTTGTTGTTTGCAGCCCGGATAAAGTTCCGATATCCCAAACGCCATTTGATGAATTGTAGGTTCCTAAAGAGGGTGCAGCACTTACAAAGGTTAAGCCTGTCGGAATCTGATCGGTAACTTTTACATTGCCTACAGAGTTTCCTTGATTGTTCGTTGTTGTAATTGTATAAGTAAGCGTATCAGCTACTGAGGGGTTATTATTGTCAACAACTTTTTTAACGCCCAACTCCACAATATTCTCTGAAGTAGGACTTTCAAAGTTCTCAACAATACAAGGATCAAAGTTAATTGAGAATAACCTCTGTGCTGAAGCTCCTGTTGCATTAGTAGGATCTTTTAATCCCGCTCTTACCTTGAATCTTGGTTCGTTTGTATACGTTGTGTAAGCAATGTTATCAGTGTCTTCCGGATCAATACCATTTACAACCTGAGTAGTCGCCGATTCAAATGTGGTAAAGATTCCTGAACTTCCAATAATTAGGTTCGTTGCACCTTCAACGGTAAAAGAAGTGAGCCGTTGGAAACCAACAAATTCTCTTGTTTCAACATTATCCCCATCCACATCTACGGCTGTAGCTGCAAATGATAAAAACTTCTGATTTCCTGTAAGTGAGTCTAAGAATCTAATTTCAAAATCAATGTAAGCCTCAGTTAAATCCTTATTAACCGCTTCTACCTGAGGCTGGAAGTTCTGTGCCGTGCCCGAAGACGACTGATCAAAGTTAGTTAATGAAGCATTGAAATTTGTGATAATTTCAATTTCAGCATTTATACCGGGAGCTACACTTAAATATTTATAAATCGCCCCAACTTGCCCCGCTGTTCCACTTAGTAAAGAAAAATTATTAAACGATAATGAGGGCCTGTCGCTGCAAGCAACAGGAGCATTGGGTTGCGCAACGGTTATAGATGCAGTAGAAGAATTGTTTGCTGTATTTGGATCATTTTGAGTTAATGACTGTAGTGCCGCTGTGTTGGAGATCGTATTTCCTTCGGTATTCTGATCAACTCGAGCATTAATAACTAAAGACCCACTTGCTCCATTTACAAAAGTCCCGATGTTCCAAATTCCTGTAGAGTTGGTATATGTACCAACACTGGGGTTAGCACTTTGAAAGGTAACTCCTGATGGTAATTGATCAATGATTTTTAGATTAGTGGCATTTTTTGGCCCTTGGTTGGTTACCGAAATCGTATAGTTGATAAAATCTCCTTCAATCGGAACAGCATTATCTACGATCTTGGCAATTTGAATATCCGCCGATTCAGCTACTACAGTTATACCGGCAGATGCAGAATTATTAGTTAATTCAGGATCGTTTTCATTTAGCTGAGTAATTTCTACCGAATTGGTTATAGTACTTCCCAAAGTTCCACTATTAACCGATGCAACAATTGAGAGTGTAACTGTAGTTGTATCACCTTCAGCCAAAGAACCTATATTCCATAAATCTGTAGATGTATTGTACGTTCCCTGGCTAGCCGTATGAGATTGATAGGTAACCCCGGTAGGCAACTCATCTGTTACTTGAATGCCCGTTGCGTCAAACTCCCCCGGGTTTGTAACTGAAATTGTATAGGTAATTGTCTCGCCTTGTATAGGAGTCGAATTACTTACCATCTTGTCGATTTCTAAATCAGGTGTAGCAGGCTCTTGTATAGTAACTGCATAATCTTCCACTTCCCCTCCAACTGCGACCCCGTAAGGAGCTGCTACACTACTTGTTGCCGATGCAATTCTGAATCTCGCATAAGTATCTCCGGTTATTAAGCCTGAAAGCCCACTCCAGTTTAGAGTGGCTATTCCATTAATACAATCCGCAAAAGCATATTCAGAATTATCGAAAGCACCGTTTTGGTTGATATCTAACCAAGCCCCTACTTTAGCACCTGTTGTACATACAAGATTGACATCGTATTCAGTGTAATTTGTTCTTAGTGTGGGTAGTTCGGTAATTGCATCTTCATCATCTCCTGAACCAATTCCTGTAGATTCTGAATCATCTCCATTTGCGAGACTACCCGGAGCGCCGTTCCCATCTCCATCAACAGTTCCACCAAAATAAACCGGATTTGTACCTGTGTTACTTAGAATATGGAAAGCAGGATCGTTACCGCGAGAATTATAAGACGTTCTGTATGAATTTGGTGCATCGCCATAATCGGCAACTAAAGCTAAACCAACGTGAATATTATCAGTTTGAGATACGATTTTTCTAATCTCAATTCTTTCTATTCCGGCAGTGTTTATTCTGAACCAAACTGCATTTGAAGATGACGTACAGGCTTGGTTTCCGGAAACGGTAGGCTGAAGTTCCAGGGTTGTATTTGCGTTTGTATAATTCAGATTTACAGAATTTGTACAAACGCCACCATCAACACCTTGTCCTGTTTGCCATCCATTTAAAGCGATTTTAGTGTTTGTTCCATCAAATGCTTCTAATGTATATGATGTATTGCCTGAGTTTGGCCTTAGTTTGTTTAAACTGAGTATAAATGCATCAGATGGAATTCCATCAGCAATGTTAATATTAAATGAAGTTGCATTTCCGGTATTTCCGCTTGCATTTACTTGTGGTCCGTTAAACTGATCGCCTGAAAATGTGCCGCTTGACCATTCTTGTAACGCATTTGGGGAAAACGTTGTCTGTGTTCCTCCTTGAGCAGTAACGGTTGCTATTTCTACATTTCCTACTTTAGCTGAAATGGAGGTTGCGTTGTTTGTGCCATCAAAACATGCCCAACTTGCATCGTTTCCGTTTACAATCGGACAAGGATCAGGGCCAAAAGGGATATTGGTTGAAGTGAAATTTACCGCTTGTGTATTAGAAAAAGCTACCGCATTATTACCTGCTACATCTCTAATTTTATTGGTTCCCGGTGTGTAATCAAATGATACTGCATCGCCTTGTTGAATGGCGTTTGTGAGTTCAATGTTTACCCTAACATTGTTGATAGAGATATTTGAAATACTTACCGGCGAACCGTTTACTCTTACTGTAAAATCAGAGGAAGAAGGCACTGAGTTTATATCCAAAATCTCATCATAATCAAGTAAAAGAGAATTTCCTCCTACTAAACTAGTTTCATATTCAGGAGCCCTATTATCAGATTTTGCGCTAACTTCATTAGAATTATTACTTGAATTCGAACTTCCGTCCAGAGAAGCAACCACATAATAATATTCAGTTCCGTCCACAGCAGTATTGTCTGTGAAAGTATAGCTCGGACTTTCGTTATCAGTTACCGTACCAACTTCGGTGTACGAGCCTCCTTGTGTAGTCGATCTTTTGATTGAATAACTTGCTATATCTCCGTTGTTTCCGACATCTAAAAATGAGATTTCAATATTTCCATCAGATACAGCTGTTGCTGAAACATCCTGCGGTGGAGTTGGCACAAAACCAAGGGTTCTGTTTGTTACTAATTGATTTGAAAGGGCTGCTGCTATGTTCTCTACCACATCTCTTACTTTATTTACGCCCGGTGTATAATCCAGCTCTACGTTATCTCCTGGTTGCACATTATTTGATAGCGTCAGGATTACCCGGCTCCCTGAGATTGTTAAGTTACTTACCGCATTATTCGTACTATTTACACTTACTGAGTAATCTGAATTTGAAGGAGCAGACGAAATATCGAGTGCTTCGTCATAATACAGAGTTAGCTGATCTCCATTAACAATTACCGAATCCAGCTGAGGAGAAACCCCATCAGCGGTAGCTGAAACCTCCGAAGAATTTGCGCTCTCATTATTCGATCCATCAATAGCAGTTACTACGTAATAATAGGTAGTTCCGGTTATTACTGAGTTATCAGTGAATACATACCTATTGCTTTCATTATCTGTAATTGTACCAACTTCAGAATAGGTTCCACCAGAATTTCCTGATCTTTTGATTGAATAGGAAACTACACCGCTTTCATTAATTCCTGTTTCATTTACATCATCCCAGGTGATGTCAATCGATCCTCCGGGTTGTGCAATTGCCGCAACATTTTGAGGCGCACCGGGAGGCGTATTATCTATTTCTTGTTCTTGCCCAAAACTGAGGTATGTTTCAGGAGTGTTTTGGTTGTTATAGGCAGTTCTTATCCAGTCGGCAGATCGCTCTGTATTGGAAACAGAGACTTCATCTAATTGACCATTCATATAATCTGCAGGCCCTTTGTTTCCGTCAAAACTGGAAGCTTCTGAACCTACCCCAATAAATCCGAAACGAGTTTGATTTGTACCGTAATTATTAGTTCCTCCATTATTGCTACTATCTTCTATACCATCAATATAAATTCTTGATGTCCCATTATTATAAGTAGTTACAACATAGTGCCAGTTCCCATCATCTACTCTCGATGAGGAACCAAAATCAACTTGACCGTTGTCGGTGAGCACGTCCCATCCTACTTGTCCGTTTCCTCCACCGCTACCATTTATCTCTGCCCTCCAGAACTGGTTTCTGTCATAAGACATAATCACCTGGTTGTTCTGATCTGTAGTTTTTATCCAGAAAGCAACCGTTACACTTGGAATATTGTTGGCATTATAGTTGAAGTTCTGAATAGCGATATAATCATTATTCCCATCAAAACTTCGTGCATTACCAATTTTACCAGTTGTATTTGTTGAACCATTGTTGGTTCCGTTATTTCCGTTTGGTGAGGCATCGTTAAAAGTGTTGTTAAAGTGGAACACCATGTCAAAGTCTTGCGACCAGGTTTGTGAAGTGGAAGGATCAGAGCTTACTGACGAGTTCCCATACCACATATACAATGTATTGTTGGCATCAGAAACGGATGGCTTTTTCACCCACGCTACATACTCTCCAGTCGATGCATTATAACTTTCAATCTGATGATTCAGAATATTTGCACCAGCTGCATCATCGGTAAAAATAATATCATAACCATTAGCGTTCGTAACATTATCTCTTAGGTCTGTATCAATCACGCTTATGAGTACAGGAAAATCTGAATTTGTACCAAAGATCTGGTTCGTATTAAGAGTAATTTGCTTGTAATACCCATAACCCGCAGGTTGAGCATACCCTGAAGCCGTAATCATCACTACCAAAGCAAACGCTACAAAAGATTGTACTATGTTTTTCTTATTACTCACTTATTTACCCCCACCTTTTCCATTATTGATAAGGTCCATTTCTAAAAGATTTATCGCATCTGCATTTAAGTATTTAAGAACGATCTGACCGGAATTCGTTGCAGATTCATTATTATCAATATCTATTCTTCCTGCATCTATTCCCCATTCAACTAAGTAGCTCTTAATTGAATTCATTCTTTGTGCCGCTTTGTTTCCATTCCCACTTAAAATTATTCTCACGTCTTGTGAGCTTCTCAAATAAGAGCCAATTCTCGAAACAACAGCCTGTAATTCGTTATCGAGAACCGTTGTATTTACTGCAAACTGTATAGAATTAGGAACTGAATAGCTTTGTGAGAAATCTCTTATAAGTAATAGATCTTCTCTTTGCTTTAGAATACTCATGAGATTGTCCATCATACCTAGAGCAATATTATTGTTAACAAGATTTATGTCATCTTTTTGCTCATAAACCTTAACTAATGAAGGTTCTGAGTATTCAAATTCAACATTACTACCTGAAACCTCATTTACAACTATTCTTTCTGAGTCAATTCCTTCTCCATATAGAATCGCTTTGATGCTATTTCCAATTTCGAATGAAGGTGCATTAACAGTTAGTGATAATCCACCATATTCACTCATCGAAAGAGCAATACGTTTCACTAAATACTCATGAACTCTGTTCAATGAATTGCCTTTCAAATTCAATGCACTTGGTACTGCGTTATGTTCAGCAATAAATACGTAATCCCAATTCTTGATACCTCTGATTCTTGAATTAATTTGTAGATCTTCAACCTGCGAAATAAATCTGATATTTCGGTTATCGACACTTAGTTCTAGTTCTACTCGTCTGTTTCTAGCCATATCAACTCGATCTTTTTCAGGTGCCGCATTTTGACTGAAGCTTAATCCTTCAAATTGTAATCTGTTGGCATCCACACCGGCGGCAACCATATAAGCTCGTACTGCTTTCGCTCTTCGTTCAGATAGCTTCAAATTGTACGCCTGAGAGCTTTTGCTATCGGTATGTCCGGTAACTTTAATGAAGTAATCTTTATCTCTATTTATGAGGAACTTAGCAACTTTATCAAGCATCTGAGCTGCAGGCTGATTGATATAGGTACTGTTATTATTGAAGTGAATATGTTTAGGAAGAACCGTTAATACCTCAAGTTTTCCGTATTCAATGCTTCTTGGCTGAATTGGTGCAACCGCTAATCCATAAGGAATTACAGCCGGAATAAACGGAAGGATTTCAACTGGAGGAGTTTCACATACTTCTTCACAGGTGAGATAATTTGTAGGGTCAATAATCGGAGTTTTCTTGAGCTTATTCGGAATTAAGTTATCAAACAATCGCTCATCAAACTTGTAGCTGAAGCCCAGATAAACGCCTCTTTGTGTATAGTTATTAGCTACTAAATCTTCATCATCATAGCCAAAGAAATTAAAGCCTGTTGCTAATCGAAGGTTTGTAGCTACCAAAAACCCAACTTCTACTCCCAATCCATAATCTTTAGTTGTAAAATCGCTGTTTGCAAGTATGCTTGCATTTATTCCTGTATCCCATTTTTCATTTATATCATAGAGCGCCCTGCCTGAAACCAATTCAAGGAAGGTAGAAGTTCTTAACTGACTGTCTGATTCTAGTGAGTATTTTGCAGCAACTCTACCCGAAAAAGTCAGGTCAGAATATGGATGATAGTTCCCGTGCGAAGAAACAATGTGAGCTGTACGGAAGAATTCAGAATCAATATTTTTATCAATCTCATGTTTAAATTCATATCTCAATAAAGCATCGAACCTGTTAGTTGCTGTACTTCTGTACGCCGCACCAACTTGAAGCCTTTCCTGAACCTTGTTCAATCCTGAACTTCCTTCTATTGTATTTACGGAAACGATATTCTTAGTTAATAATGTCCAGTCATTGTTTAGTTTTAACCCATAACCAAGGCTGTTTAAGTACGTATTTGAAGTTTCAGTGAAGCGAGCTTCTGCACGTGCTGTTGCTTTCCAGTTTGTACTTCCTGTATAATCAATAGCAGAAGTTAGCGCTGTACCGTCATTTATTGCCGCTCCTTCTACAGTAAACACTCGTTCAAATCCGAAGTTTAGCCCTAATCCTTCTGATAATCTGAATTGATTTCGCAAACCAATTGCCGCTTGTCCACTTCTCCCATCAAATGCATCATTAAGTCTATATTCACTATACACTTGACCGTTCTTCATATAATTAGCATCAATACCTACTATTGTATTATTTTTTTGTTGGTTGCTGCTTAATGTATTTACCCCATTCGCACTGGAAATGAGCTCGTGCCGTGCATACACTTTCGCAATCTTTCTAAGTCTGTAATCAGCTCCTATGGCAATTAAACGTTTATCTGCTTCGTTTAGATCTTGCTCGATCTCACCAAATGCAGAAGCCCCCACTAAGAATGGAAGATCAGCCTTAACTTTTCCTCTAATGTTAGTATTGTAGCTGGTTGTATCGAGAGTGGCACGGTAATTTTCTGAATATCTGAATCCCAATTCAGCGCTAATATTATTCCCAAACGTTTTCTCTGCTGACAACAAGCCACCAAATGTTCGGTCGCTCGTGGTATCATTTCTGGTAAATAGAAGCTCATTCTTTATTGAAGTTGATCCATTTAGTTTATATCGAGTTCTTGCTCTGGCTTCTGTTCTACCCTGGCCTAAACTTGAACCTTCATTGCTAAAGTCTTTATCAGATTTACCAACCTGAGCAAACACATCAAGTTTAGAACCTTTATGGTTTACCTGCATTCTTACAGCACTACCATTTCCTCTACTATCTGTTTCAGTGTTGGCAAATTCACCTACTAACTTAGTGTTTTTAGATAAATCAGCTACTACATTCGCTGATAATAAGGTGAGCTGATCTTCAGGATTATTATCTTGAACAGCACTTGCACCAACTGTAATACCGTCTTTAAGCTCAGTTTCTGCTTTTACTCCTCCAATTAAATAACGATCCTGATTATTTGTAACCTCGTAAGTTGCACGAATAAATACAGGATTGAAATCAATATCTATACTTGAAACCGGATTTTTGAATGTTATAACTCCTGAGAATGGATCAATTACATAATCACGGAACCGGGTAAGAGTTTCTACACTTAAAATTACATCACGTTGTTCACGATCGTAAGTAATAATTTCTATAATCTCGCTATTATCGACGATATCATTATCGGGAAGATCGTATCTGGAAATACCTTGTCCTTGAAACTCTCTAACTTTTCTACTTGAGAAAGCATTTATACCAAATGCCTGAGCTTTTACTTTGCCTTCTTCAAAATTAGCTTTTACTCCGGTTTGTGCCCTGCTGTACACCCCAAGTTGTATATCCTGATCTCTGTCCTGTGTGATAAAATCTCCATATAACGCATACGTTTTTCCTCTATCAACTCTTACATATAATCTGCTTGAAGATTGAGCATCGTACCCTTTTATCGAAGATTCACCATACACAGGGTAAAATTCATCCGGTCTAATATCTCTGAATAAACGCTCTTCTTTATCTTTTTCTGAATCAAACCCTGCAGTCAATAACGTTTTACCACTTACCTTTCCTTTAATGAAGAAGGCTAGCCTTGCATCGCCTGTAAAGCGGTTAAAGTCATAAGAAAGTTGCTTAAGCTCTCTTTCAAACCCATCGTCTTCTTTGGCAGAACTGATATTAACTTCTTCTTTGAAGCGAAGGGTTCCTTCAAGAATACCTGCAGCAATAAGGGGTCTTAGATCCGGTAAAAACTCTACTTTAACTTCTGCTGAAATAACTCCTAGATTTGCTCTTACTTTTGTTGATGTTGGCTGTGCTGTGGATATAAGCTCGAACTCTGCAACTCCACCTACTATAAAAGTCTGCGTTCCGGGTTCGCTTTCATTGTTATCTTTCACTTTCCAAGTTCCAAATTCTGTATCCAGCATAATCGGAGCTCTATCACCAACTCTGATGCCATTTTTATCAAGCACTTCAACTCGTATTAATGCGGTAGAAACACCATCAGCAGATACATTATTTCTGGGTACGGTTACTTTTAGTTTTGATGCTTTTCCGGGAGCATAAATCGCTATTTCTTCTTTACCTCGAATATTCCCAAACGGATCCACTTCTTCCAGAGTTAGTATGTTCTTACCGGCTTTAAAATCAATACTTATATATTCAAATCCTTGTAAGCCATTAGTAGGTGAGATAGAAGATTGGCCTACTTTTTCATCCCCTACTAACTCACCATTTAACGTAAGAAGGAATTTAGCACCCGATTGCCCTTTGGCCCAAATCGTTACATTATTTGTTGATAGTGTGTCATTATTCGATAGATTTAAGAATCCAAGACCTGGCTTTGCATTCAGTAATGCCTCTTCTAATAACTGAACTTTTGAATTTGTCGAGTCATCATCAAGTTCATTGACAATTTCTTTATTTACTTTTCCATCAGGAGTTGAAGCAACTTTCTTTGCTGTTGTTTTTTTCCCGTTAACTGTACCACTTGCATCCTCAAATCTCCCTCGTCCTGATTGTGAATTACTTTCATTTAAGGAGAAGCTTCTCTTTACAGATCCTGAAAGATCCTCTTGAGAAGATTTTGTCAATAATTCTCGCCGAGCTTTAATCTCTTCATTTACACCAGGTGTACATTCACAAATTGCAAAATCTGCTCTGTGAAGTTGCCCTTTTTTAACGTCAACAAATCTACTTGAAGGATCATTAGCATGTCTGTTATCTAATACCGAAAGCTTACTTCCCTCAGGTAATGAATAGCTATCAATTTTAAGAACATGTTTGTTTGGCGTAACCGCATAGAAGGTATATTTGCCTTCGCTATCTGTAACTGCATACGTACCGTTTTCCATATATAAACGAACACCGGGAACGCCAACTTCTCCTGCATCCTGCATGTTATTTTCATTACAATCCTGGAATACTTTACCGATTATATATGCATTATCATTAAATAACCCACCTCTTACTTCTACTTTTACTTTCGCTTGATTACTACTCTTTACAATAACCTCATCACTCTTTGCAATGGCAACGTTTACTCCCTTTCCTTTCTCAGAACCGGGCCCTACAAACACTCTGTAAGTTAATTTCTTGGTTGTACCCGGGTCTATGTCTCCAACGTCAAATTTTAAACTTGGCCCTCTATCGCCTTCAGGGTCTTGCAACTCTTCGCCATCTAATTTTGCAGAACCGGGTTGATATTCAAACCCAAAAGGAAGTAAATCATCGATAAACAGATTTCTAACTACGTTTATAGCTTCACTTTTTATGGTTACTGTATAGTTGATATAATCACCAATTTCTGCGACCGGTCTGTCAACTGTTTTGTCTGTGAACAGAACGCCTCTAGCTTGAGGATCAAGAGGAATATCAAAATTTGTTCCTAATGGAACTGAGCTGAAAGACCAATCTTTACCATAAGAGGCAAGAGTGTCGATTTTTCTACCACTTGGCAATAGGCCTAATGGAACCTCAGAAGAGAAATTATAGCCCTCGGGTGTTTCTACTTCTACTAAATAAGTACCTGTATCTAAGTAAGGGAAATTAAATCTGCCATCAGGTCCGGTTATGAATGTACTTGGAGCTGAAGTTGTACCATCAGATTTAAAAACTTGGGCAAGCCCACCTGCATCTCCACCATTATTTGTTCCTAATACATCAATTATACTTATTGCTGCATTACGTACAGGTTGATTAGTCTCACTATCAAAAATAACACCAAACGGATCTACAACAACCGTTGATTTAATTCTTGCCCCACCACCCCCATTGTTATTGATACCATTACAATCCAAAACAGCTTCAATTATATCATCTTCAACCGTTTCAAGAATACCATTCCCTAAAATTACATCAAACTCTACGCCACTACGAGTATTTACTCCCTCATTAATCCGATAAATTCCTGTATTAGGTCCGGTTTCAACTCCTGTAAACATCTCTTGATCATCAGTTTCAAACGAGGTAAGTGTAATTTCAACAGTTTCAATTCTTATTCTAGATTCATTGCAAGCTGCTGCTGATGCTTGTAAGAATAATTTTCTGCCAATACTCGATGTTCCGGTCTTCTTGCCAAAAGTATCATCGGTGTAATAATCTATGGTAGCACCACCTGATAATGTTGCCACTTGTTCATTCGAAGCAGAAGCGGCTACTTGCTCCCCTTCAGGATTAGTATAATGAACTTCTGCGGTATTTCTGATTTCGCCGGAAGCTCCGGGATTTACTTGTACTTCAAAAGTTGTAGTAAAAGATTCTCCAGCAGCTAACGCATCAAATATTAAACCAACTACAGCAACGGTGGCAGAATTTGAAGGTGTTTGAGTTGAAAATTCGAATTTTTCGTCCTCTTCATAATTATACACATACTGCCCCTTGGAATTACTAACGAATTGAACAAAACTTACCTGTTTAGGTATGGAATCAAGCATCACAATTTTTTCTGTACTAATTCCATCGATCGTTAATGTTCTTTTTAAGGCGTCAGTATCTCCTGTATTGGTACCTGTAATTGTGTATGTGTAATTATCACCGGATGCAAGATCTTCCGCACCATTTTGATCTTTCACCAATTCAATTTTTGTTCCTTGAAGAATATATACGGAATTTTTTCTGATTAATGATACTCCATATTCTCTCGATGTAGCTTCAACATTCATTTTTGCTGTCAATAAAGTGTCTTCTGTACTGTTTACTTTACCTGAATAGGTGAAATCAAAAGTCTCTCCCGGTGCTAGTGTTACCACTTCGGTAAGAGTATCTGAAATAAATGATTTTGACTTAACCCTACTTACCCAATCCAGACCTTCTAATTGGTATTCTGAATCAGAAGTATGATAAATTTTGATATCAAATGTAGAAGTTACATTCCCGGTATTAGATAATGAGTGATCAAAATAAACCGAATCGTTTCTGAATTTTTGGTAATTCGCTTCATTATCCAAAGCGAACATAACATTATCTTCAACTATAACTCCCACTTCATTTGAAAACGCTTCTAAGGTTTCTGTTCCACCAGAAGTTGAATAAGTGGTCACCGCTTGATTCAGAATCAATGTGCCTGTTGGTGGGGCATTTTGTGCACTTACCTCTCCCATGCCTGCTAAAAGCAGAAAAATCAGGAATGATATAAGAGAGTTAATTTTTTGCACTTTTTATTTTTAAAAGATGAATGAGGGATCAACCTCATTCACATTAATCTGGGTTATAGATTATTCTCTTTGTTAACTATTTACTTTCACCGCAAAGGTTATTTCTATCTCCTCGGTAGAATCCAACTCATCGATATCTACTTGTACAGTACCTGTAGCCCCAACTGAAGGCTGAGAAGCAATAGTGACTACCGGTGGAGTTGTTGCTCCTGCACCGGAGGTGATAGTTGTAGAAACAGCGATAAGCATTTTCGTAAATGATGGAGTATCATCAGTAACTGAAACAGTAGTTACCGGTTGAGAACCATCATTTCTAATAGTAAGCTTATAGTACAGGGTGTCGCCCGGCAACACGTTGAATGGGTTCTTAGTATAAGTACCTGCAGAACCACCATTGTTCGGTGCTTGGAATTTTTCCACTACTAAAAGACCTGCCTGAACTTCTGTAATGTCAGTATTAGAACGGCTTGTTAGATTTGGGCCACCGGAAATACCATCGCTTATTGTAATCGTAGTAGTGTTTGTTTCACCATCATCAAGACCGGCAAGACCAGTCACTTTAACGATGAATTTCACTTGGTCATTATAACCGAGATTACCAATTTCTTCCGGGAAATTATACTTGCCGGCTGAAGCTGCAGAAGTTAGAAGTGAATCATTAACATCGATTGTTCCACTTCCATTGGTATCCCAATAAACGTTAGCAGTCCAACCTACAGGTTTAGAGTTTGTTAACTCAATTTGCAAGTCTGAATTAGAACTATCATTTTCGGTTACGTTACTTAGTATTGTAAGCGTATGTATATAGTTACGAGAACCACCTGGAGCAATTTGACCCGAACCATTACTTGTTAGCTGCATATTCTGATTAGTGTTAACTGTTACACTATTGTGAATTACATCGATTGCATTTGTTGTAGATGATAATGCGCGGAAGAATATACTTTTAGCACCGGGTGCATAGCCTGCCGGAACAAATACTTCAGCAGTAATTTCTTTACCGGCACCAGCTGCAAGATTTCCGGTTTGAGAAATAATACTGTTTCCGGCATTTGGATCACGGAAAGTTACCGTCCATCCGGTTGGAAGCGTGCCTGCATTTAACAGATTTCCGGATGCAGTATCAGCCGCAAATGCAAGATCGTAAGCGTCCTGTCCGGCACTGGTATTTTTCACGAAAAGTGTAAATGATACTGTTGATCCCGGATTAGTTACTTCATTAGCCACGGAGGCACTTTCAGGGCCTCTACCTTCTCCTAATGCTCCAACACCACCGGAAGCAACATCATTTGTAAGATCAACGGTTGGTGCTAGTACAGTATTAACTCTATCTGTATGTGTTGCACTTTCGTTTGTGTCTCCAATTGAAGTTAAAGTCTTATCAACCGAAAATGGTCCGCCACTTTCACCGGAAGGAAGTTGTACCTGTAAGATTACAACAATCGTATCACCAGGTGCAACAGGTCCGGTATCTGCTATACCATCTGTACCTGTATCCTGATAAGTACTTGTAGGCTGATTGTTTGAATCTGCTTTATACAAGAAGAACTGTCTTCCGCTTGGATAATTATCCGAACCTAGCTCAATATTGTATGTATCAGTAGTTGAACCGGTGTTTACAAAGCGGTTAATAAAATTGATGTTACCACCTTGCTGTGCCGTATCAACTTCAACAATCTGATCATCAATAATCTCAATGGCATAATTTTCATTGATCGTTACAGGAGTACCGTTAACAGTATTAGTACCTGTAATGTCATCATGGGTAGTTATTACTGTGTTAGTAATTGTATTTCCCTCCTGACCTGCATCTACAGTAACCTGAAAAGAAAGAGTACCGGAAGAACCATTAGCTACATTTGCAACTACTGCACTAAGCGTATCCTGAGCACCGCCGGTAATTCTCTCGAAAGTAATTCCCGCCGGATCAGAACCAGGTGCATCGGTTAAAGCTCCACCACCACTCCAAACAGCAGAGTTAGCAACGTAAGTTAAACCTGCAGGGATTGGATCTTTTAATACAAGATTAGTAGCCGCTGCGTTACCATTCTCCGAATAGTTGATGGTGTAAGTTAATGTATTACCTACATCAGCAGTTGTTTGGCTAACACCTTTACTAACTGTAATTACAGCATCTTCATCAACTTCTGCTCTATCTGTAGCAAAGGCACTTTCGTTGTTATCAAATGCACTGGTAGCAGTAACAGTGATATCTTCGAATTGTCCGTCTTGAGCAGTAGCAGGAATATCAGCTACAATTACAACTCCATAAGAGTTATTAGCTAAACCTGCCCTATCAACACTTGGTGTTGTTGTAATTTCAGTGAAATTATCAGCAATACCATCTTTATTTGCATCAGGATATATCCTAATGTTGGTAAAATTTACAGTCCCATTACCGGCGTCAACGGCTGTAACAGCATAGCTATCAGAGCCGTTACCTGTGTTGGTAATAATGTGGCTAAATGTTACCTGGCCACCGATACTAACCTGCTTGGTTACTCCGGCTGAGATTGTAACACCTGCTACTTGCTGTACGGTAGTTACAACAGTATTTGAGGTAACGGACTGATTGTTATTTCCGTTATCCACGTACGTAGCTGTTGCTTGGTTACCTATGGAAGAAGTTGCCGGAGGTACCTGAGCAAATACACCCGAAGATGTACCAAGTACTACAGCAAAAACCATAAGCATACCAAACAGAGCTTGTACTCTGTTTCGTAGTTTATGTGATGTTTTCATTTTTTGAATCCTATTATTTTGGTTCAATTGTTTGTTTATTTGAACACTGTTTTGGTTTGTTTTTTGAATTTGTGTTTTAGATCTGATCATGATCGGACCTCAACTCTTGCGGTTAGAGTTACACTTTCTCCTGCCGCAAGAGCAGGAACGAGCCATTGTAAGCGTCTATATTCCTGAGCAGGAATGACGCGGTTTACCTGTGAGCCGTCGGGTAATGTCACCTGACGAGTCAATGGAGGTTGCCTGAAGTCATTAGCTATTGGGCTAATGCTTGCTCCACTCAACACCGGCGAGGCAGTATCTTCGAGATAGAACATCTCTAGTGGAATCGGTAATACAGGCTTAAGTTGAGAAATGTCTCCGCCTGTTCCGTTCTGGTAAGTAAGTCGATATTCGATAATATCTCCCGGCTTAACTTCAGTTACTTCAGTAGCAACCTCATTGCTGTCCGCATCAAGTGTGATTCGAAACGCCTTCAAAACCGAAGACACCTCACCACTCTGTGCGTAAGCATTTACAGATAAACCCAGAAATAAAACGAATATAAATAGGTACTTATATTTCATAAGTGTATTTATTTTTAGTTATATAGCGCATTTTCGCTACAAAAAAGATACTCTTCACTTGCCAAACACACCGTTATATAGTCTTAACGTTAATGGTGTGTCTTTCTATGATAAGATTAGAGGTTCATAATTTTAAATATGCGAGGAAAATACTCTGCCTCAAGTCTTTAGGATTTGCTACAAAATTTCAGTTCTTCAATTTAACTTTTATTAATAATGAAAATAATATATATTAAAATACACGCTATAATATGTGTAGAATTTTTGGCATTGCTGCCTTACTTTTAGCTAAAATTATTTCCATGATATCAAAAGAAGTACTTAAGAAAATCAGAAAGCTGGAAGTTCAGACAAAAGGAATTGTTAATACTTTGTTTGGAGGAGAATATCAGTCTGCTTTTAAAGGAAGAGGAATGGAATTTTCCGAAGTTAGAGCGTATAATTACGGAGATGACATACGCCAAATAGACTGGAACGTAACAGCCAGAACCGGCGATCCATATATCAAAATTTTCGAAGAAGAACGTGAGCAAACTCTTATGCTCTGTGTTGATATTTCTCCGAGTGGAGCCTTCGGTACTCTTAACCAAACTAAAATGGATCTTGCCATAGAGATTTGTGCTGTTCTTGCTTTCAGCGCTATAAAAAACAGTGATAAAGTTGGGTTAGTATTGTTTAGCGATCATATTGAAAAAGTTGTTCCTCCCAAAAAAGGAAGAACGCACGTACTTAGATTAATTCGGGAATTATATACTACTCAACCAACAGGAAAAGGTACAAGTATTGCCACTGCCCTAGCATATATAAACCGATTGCTAGACAGAAAAGCAATTGTGGTTTTAGCTTCAGATTTTCAAGACAAGAACTTTGACAAACAACTGAGAATTACCAATCAAAAGCATGACTTGGTTAGCATAATCGTGAATGATGAACATGAAGATGCATTGCCGGATCTGGGACTAATTCCATTTAGAGATTCCGAATCTGATCAGGAAATACTTATCGATACATCAAGTAAAAAAGTGCGCGACGCTTACAAAATGAAGCGGCTTAAAAATAAACAAGAGTTCGCTGATAAGCTCCTAAAAATGAAAATTGACTCGGTAGAAGTACATACAAATCAATCGTATGTACAACCCCTTATGAATTTCTTTATACGCAGAGTAAAAAGGTATTAACTATAAAGAAGCCTTTGCTAAGTTTTCTTCGTTGCCTATTTTCTGAAGTTCTTCTTTTTTAGGAGCTATTTAACCTCGTTCCGAACGTCTCGTTTGACTAGTGTTAACCTCGTTCCGAACGTCTCGTTAACCTCGTTCCGAACGTCTCGTTCGGAATGCCTTCTTTAAGGCTCCGCCTCAATAGAAGCAGCGCGTCCAAATTAGCATCACGCAGCCTGCCGGCAGAGAAGCAGAGCTCTGCGTGACGAAGGTTAAAAAGAAGCACTCGCTAAATTTTCTTCGTTGCCTATTTTCTGAAGTTCTTCTTTTTTAGGAGCTATTGCAGTTTTGTAGGTTTCAAGTTCTTCATTAGAAATTCCTTTTGACGGAGGAAGAACTAATTTAATCGGATTGACAGGATTCCCATTTTTATACACTCTATAATCCAAATGAACACCGGTTACACGTCCTGTTCTACCTACATAACCAATTACTTGGCCTTGTTTTACGGTTCTTCCCGTTTTAATTCCACTTGCAAAACCATTTAAGTGAAGATAAGCAGTTGTATAAGTTGAATTATGTCTGATCTTAACAATATTGCCACTTGCTCCACGATATTGAGATTCTATCACTTCGCCATCTCCTACAGAAATTACAGGAGTGTTAAGTGGAGCAGCGTAATCGACCCCGTAATGTGGAAGTCTTTTCTTTAAAACCGGATGGAACCGGTTATAAGAAAAATTTGAACTAATGCGTTGAGAATATTTGAATGGAGCTTTTAAGAGTGCTTTTTGTACACTATTTCCAACTCCATCGTAATATCCGTAAGCCTCTTCACTTTCATAAAAATAAGCGTCATACACTTCTCCGCGATGCTCAAACTCAGCAGCAATAATTTGTCCAATTCCATAAGGCTTGTCATCAACATAGCGTTTCTCATAAATAACTTTAAATTTATCCCCTTTATATAATCTAAAGAAATCCACTTCCCACCCGAATATCTCGCTCAAACCATTAGCAACTAAAATATTTACGCCTTGATCTACCAACGTTTCATATAGCGATGATTCAATGGTGCCGTAAGCCGTTGCTATTTCAGAACGGATCTTCTTAGCTCCAACTTTTACTTCAATTCCATCCTGCCAATCAAAAATTACATAGTCGGTAGCACTATCATGAAAAACCATTCTTAAAGGGGCACCGGTTTCTACATCATAATAGGTGTAATACTTTTGATTTTGCTTAATTCTCCGAGTGTTGAATTTTCCTTTCGACATTTGCTCAATAGTGTAAATATCTTCCGGGGTTACATCCAATGATCTCAAAATTATGTAAAGACTTTCGTTGCGCTTTACCTTCGCTTCTTTGATGACAGCTTGATTCTTAACAAAACCATAGGCATCTAAACCCGGTAATTCTTCGATTTCTGTAAAATTGTTGATTGACACAGAGTTCATAGTATCCGGGTCTTGTTCCTGAAACACAGAACAAGCCTGAAAAAGACCTAGTAATACTATTGCTAGTATAAAATATTTAACCCAAATCATGTATTAAATTTGTTTTGCAGATGATGGGTAAAAACTAATACTATTTCCGTTTATTTCATAAAAACATTGAGATGTAAATTTGATTAAACAATGCATATAAAAGCCCTTATATTCGGTTCAATATTTTATATTCTTCAAAATTAAAGCAGAAACAATTCATTAATGATCAAGTTTGATCGACCGTTGATAAAAAAACGTCTCTTATTACTTATAGTTGGCTTTTGTTTGATGTCAGGATTCGTGTCTGCACAAACAATTACGCTTAACACCCCGGCAGATTCTTTAACCGTTGGGGAAATTTTTAATTTTTCCATCACAGTTAAAAGTTCAGAATCTTTTAACAAGATTATTTTTCCTGATTCCTCCACTTTCGGAAATGATCTGGAATTCTTGTCTTTAAAGCATTTTAAGGTTAATAGTTCATCAGACAGTGCCGAATATAAGCTGCAGTTTTTTGCTGTTGAAGATATAAATATCCCTCCGCTTCCGGTCAAAATTGTAATTAATTCTGATACTAATTTAGTATTTACTGAGCCTTTTCAGTTGTTCCACAAGCAGGTATTAGCATCGGAAGAAGACCCCTTAAAACCACTAAAGCCTAATTTTGATTTCCCTCGAATTATCTGGCCTTATTTACTCATTATTTTAATTCTTATTGCAACCGGGGTTTTCATTTGGTGGAAATATTTCAGAAGCAACGAAGAAGAAAAAACAGAACCAAAGCCGGTACCAATCTTTGAGAATCCAATTGAAAAACTGGAATCCATTTTAATTAGAATAAAAGAACAACACACAGAATCTACTTCAAAAGATTATAAATGGTTTTATAGTGAATTAAGTGATGCTTTACGTTGGTATGTTGAAGAGTTGTACAAAATACCCGCATTAGAATCTACAACTAGGGAAGTACTGCGCTATATGGATGCTTTTGGAGTTGATGTAGAAATGGTAAAACAAGTGCGAATCGTCCTTAATGAAGCAGACATGATTAAATTCGCGAAGTTTAAACCTACACTTGATGAATCATGGAAAGCTTTTCATGAAGGTTGGGCATTCTTTGAAAGAGCCAGAATTGTAGATTTAATTCGTGTTCAACGAATGAAAGCTGAATTCGAACGCCAGTTTGTACATACACAGGAGGACGAACATGGAATGGGCTAATCCTGAATGGTTTTGGGCACTTCTTTTGCTTCCTGTACTTATTGGTTTTTATCTTTACAGAATATTTGGGAAAAAACGAGCCGTACTTTCTTTCTCATCATTGAATGATGCAAAAAGCCTCCCCGGTAACTGGAAGTCTCACATTCACTGGTTAACCGCCTTATTAACCTGGGCAGGATTTTCGCTTTTAATTGTTGCATTGGCTCGTCCACAGGAAAAACTAACTACCATTGAGAGAAATGCTGAAGGTATTGATATCGTAATGGTGATTGATATATCCTCATCTATGCGAGCAGAAGATCTTCAACCTAACAGATTTGAAGCGGCCCGGGATGTAGCCAAACAATTTGTTGATAAACGTGTTTCTGACAGAATCGGCTTGGTAACTTTTGCAATGAAAAGTTTTACGGTAGTTCCACCTACTCTGGATTATAAATTGCTTACTCAACTTTTAGAAGATCTCGAAATGGGCATTATCGAAGACGGAACAGCAATTGGGATGGGAATTGCTACCGCGATCAATCGCTTGAAAGACAGCGAGACAAAAAGTAAAGTCATCATTCTTTTAACTGATGGACAAAATAATGCCGGCGAAATTGATCCGGTTACTGCCGCTGATCTAGCTGTTACCTATGGCATTAAAATCTACACTATCGGGGCAGGAACAAGAGGCACTGCTCCTTACCCAATTCAAGATCCGATCTTTGGAAGACGTTATCAAAATATTGAGGTAAATATCGATGAAGAAATGCTTACTTCTGTTGCTCAACTAACCGGTGGAAAGTATTATCGTGCAACAGATAGCGAAGAATTAATTGAAGTATATAATGAAATCGACCAGTTGGAAAAATCAGAAGTAGAAGAACTCATTTATACCGATTATGAAGACGAATACCCACTGTATTTAGGTCTTTCATTAATCCTTTTTACCCTTGCTTTTACTACCGACCGTTTTGTACTAAGAAGCGTTGTTGAAGCCTAGTGTTGCTACCATAAAGAAAATATGGCAATAATTTAATTAGTAGCTTTGCATATAATTTGGCTTAAGTTATTGGTTAATTGGTAAGATGAGTTAAATTCCTCACCTTTTGGTTCTGATCTAAATAACGACTATACCAATTAACCATTAACGACACTAGGTGCAATATCCAATCTACAACACACAATTTCTAACATTCATGTAAAGCAATTTATTCTTAATACCTTGAAAGTTGAATGTTCCTCTGTTCGATGTTGGAAATTGAATGTTGGATGTTCCAAGTTCGATGTTGGAAATTGAATATTCCTTGTTTCTCTGTTCCAAGTTGGATGTTGAAAATTCGGCGTTCTTCTGTTCAATCGCTTTCCACCAGTTGATCTTTATACTGTAGCTCATACAGCTTTTTGTACAAGCCGTTTTCCTGCAAGATCAATTCCTGATGAGAGCCTGATTCTCGGATTATTCCTTTATGCATAACCAGGATTTTGTCGGCATTTTGAATGGTAGATAGTCGATGTGCTACTACAATAGAAGTTCTTCCCTTCATCATTTTGTCGCTGGCTGTAGTTACCAAAGCTTCCGTTTCAGAATCAACACTTGAAGTCGCTTCGTCCAGAATCAGAATCTGTGGATTATAAACTAATGCTCTAACAAAGCAGATTAGCTGTTTTTGTCCCATTGAAAGCGAAGCCCCACGTTCCCTGAGTTTATAATCATACGTTCCAACCAGATTTTCAATAAAATGATGAGCTTCCACTTGGTGAGCTGCTTCAATGACTTGTTCTCTTGAAATATCAGGATTGCCAAGTGTAATGTTCTCTAAAATTGTTCCGGAGAAAAGTGCGTTATCCTGCAATACCAATCCAAAATTAGATCTTAGATCACTCAATTGGAGATCCCGAATATCAATTCCGTCTAATTTGATGCTCCCTTTTTGAATATCGTAAAATCGAAGTAGCAAGTTTATGATGGTTGTTTTACCTGCGCCTGTGGCTCCAACAATAGCGATGGTCTCTCCTTCTTTAGCAGTAAAGGAAACATCTTTTAGGATCTCTTCTCCGCCTTCGGTATATCTGAACCAAACATTTTCAAATGCGATCTCCCCTTTTGGATTCTTAATTTTTTTAGGATTTTTAGGTTCTTGCACTTCTGTTTCAACATCCATTACATTAAAAATTCGTTCGGAAGAAGCCAATGCAGATTGAAGCGTATTAAATTTTTCAGAAAGACCCCGAATTGGCATAAAAAATTGACGCGCATATTGAATAAAAGCCAATAGCACCCCAAAAGTAACTCCTCCCATCAGCGCTC
Source organism: uncultured Balneola sp. (assembly GCA_963975485.1). Classification (GTDB taxonomy): domain Bacteria; phylum Bacteroidota; class Rhodothermia; order Balneolales; family Balneolaceae; genus Balneola. Next base: position 27,592 of record CAXBHO010000023.1, read on the forward strand.
TACCACCACCGTACCATACAACTAATGCCATGGCAAAACTAGCCATCACTTCGACTAGTGGCCAGAAAATCGAGAAATAGAATATCGTTTCAATATGAGCTTTTTTATGAGCGGCATTTATATTCTTAAACTTATCCTGCTGCTTTTTTTCTCTGTTAAAGAGTTGAACAATATCCATTCCATTGATGTGCTCTTGCACGAAAGAATTTAAGCGAGCTATCTGATCTCGTACTTCAAGAAAAGAAACCCGTACTTTATTTTTGAACCAAAACGTGGAATAGAATAGCACCGGAAGAATAGCGATTGTAACCAAGGTCAACTCCCAACTCATGCTAAACATGAAATAGAGAATAAATATAATTCGGAAACAATCTCCAATTATTGCCACAACCCCATCAGAAAGAAGCTCACTAAGTGCTTCAATGTCACTCGTAGTCCTTGTGATTAATCGTCCAATAGGATTTTTATCAAAGAACTGAACATTCAGGTTTTGGATTTTTTTGAACACTGCATTTCGTAATGAATACAGCGAACCTTGACCAAACCAACGTGTGATGTAAGTATTTATAACCTGAAGTATGAACTCGCCAATTTGTGCCAGAAATAACAATCCAATAATCTTCAAAAGACCTTCCATGTCTTTAAAAGCTATGTAATCGTCAACGGCTACTTGCGTAAGTTTTGGTCGTACCGTTCCCAGAAATGCCGCTGCCAGCGTAAGTACGATAGCCAAAGCTACAAACCACTTGTATGGCTCAATATAAAAGTAAAGCCGCCGAATTAGAGTTCTATCGACGGCTTTTTTGTTTTCTTTTTTACCCAATGTATTTCAATTTATAATCTATCCTGATCTCGGTATGAAGATCTTGAACGATTGCTGGAATCTTTATTCCAATGGTTTTCATCTCTACTGCGATCGTTTCCATCATCTCGGGAACTTCGATTACTACTTTTGTAACCTCCGCTACTGCTTCCACGACTACTGCTTCTGCCACCGCTGTATCTTCTGGATCTGAAGTTTTTACTTCCGCCACTACGTCGGTCACTGCCTACTTTGCGATAATTGCTACTTCTGCCATCGTCTTTTGTAAGATCTTTTAACTCGACTTTAGCTTTTACTATTCCACGCTCATGGGTTGGATCTGTAAATATCGGGCGAAGTTCGTTTGCCATCCAAGCCGGATAAAATCCTTCTCTGGCTTCTTTCAGTAATAAATGTGCATTGGTGTAACGAGCTGAAAAATGCCCGATTACCAATAACTTTGTTTTTGCTTCCGTTGCTACTCTAGCTGCATCTTTTGCAGAAGAATGTCCGGTTTCTGAAGCTTTATCTGATAAAGAATCACTAAAAGTTGCTTCGTGATATAGAATATTGGTATTCATTCCCAGTTTAACTGCATTTGGGCAATATTCGGTATCAGTTACATAAGCAAAGCTATCGCCCGGGCGCGGATGGCCGACTATGTCTGAAGACTTTACCACTGTACCGTCATCCAGAGTTACATCTTGTCCGTCTTTCAGGTCTTTGAAATGTTGATCTTCGGTAACACCCATTTCTGTTGCTTTCTCAGCATCAACTTTTCCCGGCTTATCTTTTTCTTGAAATCGATAACCTAAGCAATATCTTCTGTGTTTAAGCGCTCTGGCTTCTACATAGTAATCTTCTTCATCAATTACTCTGGCTTCATCCGTGCCTTCTTCTACTTCAATGAAGATGATCTCAAAGCCAAGTTCTACACCTGAAAAATTTAAATTCCATTCCACATATTCTTGTATTCCTTCCGGAGCTACAATTCTAAGTGGTTTATCTCTTCGTTGTAACTGCAACGTTGATAATAACCCAATCAACCCTAAGTAATGATCAACATCGAAATGTGAGATGAATATACATTCGATTTTAGAACGCTTGATACCTGCTTGAAGCATTCGCATTTGTGCATTTTCTCCGCAATCGAATAAAAACACACTCCCTTCTCGCCAAAGTGCTACTGCAGGTAAATGTCGTACTGCTGTTGGAGTTGCTGAGGCTACGCCCAATGGTACTACTATCATTTCTGTCTCCCGTTAAGTTTATATGTGATGAGGAATCGCGTTCATGCTATCCTCAAATGCTGTATTTAAATTTCAGCCAGTTCTTGTTCTAGTATTTGTTTGTTATACATGTTAGTGTAATGTCCTTCTTGGGCTAGTAGTTCTTGATGACTGCCAGATTCTACAATGTGCCCGTCTTTTAAATAATATATCACATCTGCATCTTTAATAGTAGAAATACGATGACTTATCATTATTGTTGTCCTTCCACTCAATTCTTGCCTTAAATGTTTAAGGATTGCTTCTTCCGTCTTCGTATCAACCGCACTTAATGAATCGTCGAAAATTAAAATGTCAGGGTCTTTTATTAATGCCCTTGCAATAGCTGTACGTTGTTTTTGTCCACCTGAAAGAGTTATTCCTCTTTCTCCCAACATAGTCTCAAATTTTTTCTCAAAATCCAAAATATTCTCTTTAACCTGAGCTTTTTCTGCGGCAGCTTCTACCATTTCTGTTGTGGCATTCTCAATACCGAATGCAATATTTTCCCCAATAGTATCAGAAAACAGAAACGTATCCTGAGGTACAAAACCAATGGATAATCTTAATTTTTCAAGATTTAAAGACTTTACATTTTTTCCATTAACTAATACTTCTCCTTCCACAGGGTCAAAAAGTCTCGGAATTAGTTGAACCAAGCTGGTTTTACCTGAACCTGTTCTACCAACAAATGCGATATTCTGACCTGCTTCGATTTTGAAGCTCACATCTTTAATCACATTAGTTTTTGTATCAGGATATTTGAAGCTCACATTTTTGAACTCGATACTTCCCAACGGCGACTCTTTAACTGATGATTGTAAATTCTCTGAAGTTTCAATTTCAACAGGTTGATCTAATACTTCTTCAATACGATTCCATGACGCTAACGACTTTTGAAACCTATTGGTTGTATAGCCTAGAGCAGCAACAGGCCACGTTAAATAAGCTACATAAATTAGAAACTCGGCAATATTCCCTACCGTCAAAATTCCTTGAATAATCATCTCGCCGCCTTTCCAGATAACAATCAAAAGTGAAATACCAATAAGAAAGTTTAATGCCGGATGAAAGAGTGATTCGATCATATCCAGTCTTAACTTTTTCTTACGATAAGCTTCACTCATTGTCTCGAACTTTTTCTGTTCGTTATCTAATCTGTTATACGCTTTAATCAATCTTATACTGGAAAAAGTCTCTTTAGCCTGACCTGCGAGTTCAGAATATTGCTCCTGTATAATAATAGAATGTTTGTGGATATAGCCAGTAATCCAATACGCAAATACTGAAATAAATGGAAGCGGAATCAACGCCCAGATCATTAAGTCTTTGCTAACTATGTACATCATCGTGATCACAAAACCTGCTCTGGTAACTGTATTAATGCTATACATGATTACCGGACCGTAATATTCACGTACTTTATTTACATCTTCTGTAGCACGAACGTATATCTCTCCGGATGAAAATTTTGCGTAAAATCGCTGAGGAAGTTTCATGAGCTTTTCTAGAATTTCGTTCCTCATGTCAAACTCAACTTTTCGAGAAGAAACGATCAAAGTTTGGCGTGTAGCAAAAAGAAGTATTCCATACAAGGCGACTGCACCAATCAAAAATCCTGCATTTTCGGCTAGAATAAGTCCCGCTTCCGTAGAGAAAAGCGTAGAAAAAAGTGTTTCAGCCCCATCATAATCAGCATCTTTCAAAGCTTCCACTTCATCCATAGTTTTTCGGATAAGCCCCGGAATCCAAACTAAGAAGAAGTTAGCACCCGTTAGGAACAATGTTCCTAATACGACTGACCATCGATACTTCTTTAGATAACTATTTAATCGCTTAAGAGTGCTCAATGGAACTGATTTTTGTATTCTGGATTTTCAGACAGAGAATTTATCTAACCAAAATTTTCCAATTGCTAACCCGGATAAGTAGGCTGATTCTACAGAGTCTCCATTCATATAACTTCCAACCAAAGCTATCGGTGCATCGTGCCCGTCTACTTCCATAAATGGATAAGGAAGCGGGTTAATGGCTTTGCTGTATCTCCAAAAATGCAATTGTTTCCATTCCGGTAATGCACTCCATCCACCTAAAATCCCAGTTAATTCATCTAAAATGATCTCTTCTACTTCTTCAGGATTGGAATCTCTATGTTTATCTGCAAATTCTGCTGTTGTATGAATTACAAAAGAACATTCTGAATCCCCTTCTCTTTTAGAAGCTTCATTTGTGATAAAGTCAATAACATGGTTGTCACAATTCATCATTGCCCATTCAGGAATTTCAGCTGAACCATAGCCTACCATTAGTGAAAAAGTAGATTCGTACTCCACACTATCAATTTTACTGACCAATTTTAAGGTTTGTATTTCATCAATTGTGGTGTTTAAAATAGCATAAGCTTGTTTTGATGGCGTAGCAATGATAACGGCATCAAAATTTTCCGCAATACCTGTAGGAAAGTTCAACATCCATGAGCGTTTTTTTGTTCTGTCTTCCCCAATATGGGTAACGCCGCTTACTTTTGTTTCTGTTCTCACATCAACCATTCGAGCGAGTCTTTTACCAACTTGGTTTATCCCATTTGGAGCAATGTATCTTTTCTTAGTAAGCTTAACTTGTGTTTGCTCGCCATCTTCATTCAAATGGATAAAAGGACCTTTCCACGGTTTTAGTATTCCGATTTCAACTAATTCATTAATAAGAGGCTCTATTTTTGAAGAACTAACTTCTAAATATGGAAGCCCATGATCAACTTTTGTAGCGTTTTTATTGCCTGCATATCGGGTAGCAAGTCTGCCGCCATATCCTCCGCTTTTCTCAAACACTACTATTTCATGGCCTGATTCAGCAAGTACTCTACCCGCTGTTAGCCCTGCAACCCCTGCTCCAATTACTGCAATCTTCATTTCTATTTAAGATTTAATTTGTTTGATGAAATTCGATTTTAAAATATTATTTAAACATTTTAGTCATTCCTGCGAAGGCAGCGCCAAAGGCACTCCCATGGAGGAATCTAAATTATGCTATGGGAATTACAAATCATTAATAATAACAATTTAGATTTCCACAAAGTGATGCCTATGGCACAGGCATACGCCGTGAAATGACCTTTTATATATTTATGTTTTTCAATAAAGAATTCATTAGTTAGTTAATTTCAAAAATTGTAACTCTTGGCTTAACCGCCTCTTTCGCTAATAATGCCGGCCAATAAGCTACTACATCACTCGCCTTAGGTCTTCCACCTGCAAAACCTGTAACTCCACTTGGTCCTGTTAGAATTAAAGGAGCAATTTCCATTCCAAATCGATTTAGATCTTCTTTCTTTGGTCCTGTAACTGAAATTCTCATTTGAACTTCATCCAGATCTGCGTTTGAAGGATCATCGGTTGGAGGTTCTTCACTCACTCCGTTATAACCAATATATTCTTTATTGAATTCAGTTAGATTCAATCCTAGTGCTTCCGCTCTTTTCTCAAGTATTTCAGCGCCTTTTTGAGCTTTTTTCAACGCATCCGGCCAGCAATAAACGAGCGTAGCTGAAAGTTTGTATCCATCGTTATAGCTTGCTGAAACTTTATACGAATCTGTAAAAGGCATTCCGGTTATTCCAAATACCCGAACTCTGTTCTTAGAGATATCTTCTACATGGATTGACGTAAAATCAGCTACAACATCCGGTGTTATATAATCTTTTGGATCTCCAATCTCATACATCAACTGTTCTTTAACCGTTTGGGCGCTTACCAATCCTCCCGTGCCTTCGTGCTTAGTTACGAAAAATTCTCCGCTTGGGTATGCTTCCACAATTGGAAACCCGATGTCTGTAAAATCTTCGACTTTTTCCCAGTCAGTGAAATTTCCGCCGGAAGCCTGAGCTCCGCATTCCAAAATATGTCCGGCAATAGTTCCTACCGCCATTTTATCAAAATCATCAGATTCCCAACCAAACTCATGAATCATTGGTGCTAACGTAAGTCCCGTATCTGTAACTCTTCCCGTAATTATGACATCAGCGCCTAATTTTAGAGCTTCCACAATCGGTTGGCATCCGAAATAAATATTGGCACTAAGTAATTGATCTTTTACCGTTGTGATTGGCTCTCCGGTTTCCATGTTCTTAAGTGCATGTCCATCAGCAATTAACTCATCAATGTTTGGGAGGATATCATCGCCGTCAACAACTGCTACTTTAAGATTTTTATACCCTTTTTCTTTGGCAATTTTCAGAATCTCATCTTTACAGGCTTGCGGATTTACACCACCTGCATTACTTATAACCTTGATTCCATCTTTTTCGATCTCAGGCAAAACTTGTTCTACCACACCTACAAAATCCCGGGCATATCCCCAATCCGGGTTTTTCATCCGTTGCTTCTGCATGATAGACATCGTTACTTCCGCCAGATAATCCATCACTAAATAATCTATGGGTCCTTTTTTTGCCTGATTTACAGGTGCTATCGGGAGATCACCCCAAAAACCTTGTCCGGATGCGATGCGAATAAATTCTTTCACGAAAACTAATCTTGATTGAGTCTTTTTATTTGGCTTGAATATCGTGAAAAATAGATTGGTAGTGAAATAAAAAAACTCCGTCTTTCAAAACGGAGTTTGTGATGAACTTAACATGTTCAGGTTAGTAAGGACGGGATAAACCTAACACAAAATTATTGGGACTAAACCACATGAATATGTGGTAATTAATATTTATTTGATCAGAGTCCTGATTCCTAGGCTTCTGTTTGCAATGTTAACAGCGAGTTTGTGATGAACTTAATATGTTCAGGATCAAGACTTGAATTGGCGGAACTCTCAGCTGGGCTGAGAAGACCGCACCAGCGAGACGCTGGCGCTAGGTTGGGGAAGTATGAATGACGGTGTCGATGGTTTCTTTGCTTACATCAATGCCAATAATTTCTTTTATTTTCATATCTTTACTGGGTTAAAAGTTGCGTTGACTAACACCTTTAGTAAAGCACTATTTGGTATTCTATATGGTCCTTGCAACGGGTTAATAAAGAACGGGGACTAATACGCAGGATAGGTCATACACCTAGCAGGAACGAAAGTTCACCCCGTTCTTTTTTTTATAGCTGAAAGTTAGAGTTTTAATCAAAAAATTCAATTTGTAGCTATTTTTAATCTAAAGGCAGGAATGGTCAGATAAAATAAAAGCTGATTTTAAAAACTTTTTAGAATGGGTCTCAATGTATGATAACCCCGAATTTCTTGGGAGAAATAGTACGGTACATAAAAAATATATTAAGCTATTGGAATGCCCAATACTTATCATTGAAGGCGACACATCTATAGAAGAAAGAATTCAAAGAATAACAGAAGCTACCTGAATATTCTGTACGAAATATAAAAAATTATCTTCCATTAAGCAGAGAATTGACTTCCGTATTATAAAACGTTTCCTCATAAAACGTCTTTCGCCCACATACATAATTAAACTCTAATAAAGCACTTTTCCCAATTGAATTAAGCGTATATTGTCTTTCACAAAGTAGTATATAAGAATAGGGTTGCTAAGGCACATGTATGCTATCTACACTCAAAATTGAGAATTTTTTCTGAGCTCTATCTTCAACGTTCTCTCCCCCTTTCTTACACATCCCATATATGAATTTCGACGATCTTCAAATTATAGAACCTATTTTAAAGGCTCTTAAAGCCCAAGGCTATGATCAACCTACACCCATTCAAGAACAATCAATTCCAATATTACTGAACAAAAAGGACCTGCTTGGTTGCGCTCAAACCGGAACCGGTAAAACGGCCGCTTTTGCTATTCCAATACTGCAACATTTAGCTAATTCTCATAATCCTGATAATTACAGACGCACCATCAAGTCGTTGATTATAACACCAACCAGAGAGCTGGCCATTCAAATTGCAGATAGTTTTTCTACCTATGGTCAATTTACCGATATTAAGAACACCGTAATTTACGGTGGCGTTAAGCAGCAAAAGCAAGTAAAACGTCTTAAAGCCGGTGTTGATATTTTAATCGCGACACCTGGTAGATTACTGGATTTAATGAATCAGGGCTTCGTCTCTTTAAAAGATGTAGAATATTTTGTACTTGATGAAGCGGATCAAATGCTGGACATGGGGTTTATTCATGACATCAAAAAAGTGATAGCTAAATTACCTAGAAAACGTCAATCGCTTTTCTTCTCAGCAACTATGCCTCCTGCAATCATTAATCTTTCAGCTTCTATTCTTGGCAATCCTGAAAAAGTAACAATTACCCCAAAACAAGCCACTGCTGAAAAAGTAGAACAACAATTATATTATGTAACCAAGGGTAATAAAATTAAACTGTTGATTCATCTGCTCGAAACAGGTGTTATAACTTCTTCAATCGTGTTCTCCAGAACTAAGCACGGAGCTAATAAAATCGTAAAGCTTTTAGATCGGGCTGATATTGGAGCTGAAGCCATTCATGGAAACAAATCTCAGCCGGCACGACAACGAGCATTAGGCAATTTTAAAGATGGCACCACAAAGGTTTTAGTAGCAACCGATATTGCCGCCCGTGGAATTGATGTAGATGACATTTCACATGTTATAAATTATGACCTTCCTAATATTCCAGAAACATATGTTCATCGTATCGGAAGAACCGGAAGAGCAAAGGCCAGTGGAATCGCACTTTCTTTCTGCGCTGTTGATGAAAGACCATTTTTACGCGATATTCAGAAATTGATTAAACAAGACATAGAAGTGGTTAGGCAGCATCCTTATCAGGATGATTCTAATGAGCCTGCTTCTGCTTCCGGAAAAGGATCTAACAATAACAGGTCTAAGAAAAAGAATTTTGGTACAGATAAAAGCAAACGCTGGAACACGCGTAAGCCAAGATCAGGAAATAGAAACTAAAGTGATAGCTGATAGCTGATAGCTGATAGCTGATAGCTGATAGCTGATAGCTGATAGCTGAAGATTATAAAAACATGGACGGATCACAAAGAAAAGACATTCAGGTAGGAAGTGAAGTTGAAATAGTGCAAAAGCATCATCAACGAAGTGGAGAATTGACTTCCGGGGTTGTTAAAAGATTGCTCACTAAATCCTCTACTCATCCTCATGGTATAAAGGTCATGTTGGAATCCGGTATTGTGGGCAGAGTTAAGAAAGTGAAGTAGAAAAGCCAGCTCAAAAGAGTGTATATCATTAATTATATTGCTTTTGATTTTTCAAATCATTACAATTAAGGTTCTACAGGAAACCTTGTGGGTAAATATAGGAGGTTGTACTTTTGAATAAAAA
>CAXBHO010000024.1:0-36929 GCA_963975485.1 uncultured Balneola sp.
TAATTTAGAGGTTTTACTTCGATTAACAGACCTCCCCAATTCAGTGCCATATTTTCTGTACGAGATAGTTCGCCCCTCCTAGGATTAGGAGGGGAATTATGGAGTAATTCTATTTTTAAACGCTGATGATGCAGATACTCACAAATTCAAAAACTGGGGTGATTGCGAAGAAAGTTAAGTTATTGATCATTTATAATCTTGTTAATAACCTCGTACATAAGCTAGCAGGGGATTTATCCCTGCGGTTGTGTGAATGGGACTTGATTTGAAGGGAAAGATCTAGCCTTAGATTAGGCGAAGGACGTAATTAAAGAAATATGAATATTTAGAAAGTAAACGCTTTGAATCAATTTGGGATAGAATTCAGGCGTCTCTCTCCCTAGAAAAAGGGAGAGAACAAGAGTGGGTTTGCAGAAAATATGGCATTTAGTTTGAGTGACTGCCTCAGCCTTCAAGTTCAGTCAGGGAATCTGTCAGACCGAAATTGGGAACAATTATTCATCCAAATCCGCTTGATCCGCACAATCTGTGTTATCTGTGTTCTATTTATTGGAACGCAGATTTAGCGGATAATGCAGGTGATTGGTGATTTAGAATTCATGAAATCAATAATCAGGACTAAAGTCCTTACTAACTTATCTTCTTGGTAAAATCTGGTGAATAAGCTAGCAGGGGATTTATCCCTGCGGTTGTGTGAATGGGACTTGATTTAGAGAAAAGAATTGTAGCTTTGAGTACATTCAGATCTCCTCCATAGGAGTGCCTTTGGCGCTGCATACGCATGGAGATGACTTTTTAAAGAGATTTCAGGCGTGTTCGATTCTACAACATAGATTAGATTAAACTACATCCTCAACATCTTCCATCTTAACGCCAACCAGACGGCTTACGCCTGTTTCCGGCATAGTAACTCCATACATCATTTCAGCTTTGCTCATTGTCTTTTTGTTATGAGTAATGATGATGAATTGAGTATCCTTACTGAAGTTCTTGATCATTTTAGCAAATCGTTCGATGTTCGCATCATCAAGTGGAGCGTCAACCTCATCCAGCACGCAAAAAGGAGAAGGCTTAACGAGATAGATGGCAAAAAGAAGAGCAATAGCCGTTAGTGTTTTCTCTCCACCGGAAAGCTGGGAGATTCCCGAAGGGCGTTTTCCCCGAGGCTGGGCAAGAATTTCAATCTTGGCTTCAAGCGGATCTTCCCCATCTTTTTCAATCAGTAAATCGCATTTATCATCTTCAAAGAACAAGGTTTTAAATACTTGTTGGAAATTAACTCTGATCTTCTCGAATGTAGTGTTGAAACGTTCGGTAGCAGTATCGTTGATTTCGTCAATAGTTTCCAGCAATTGAGATTCTGCCTTATCCAGATCAGCAATCTGTTCTTCATAGAAATCAAGGCGTTCTTTCTCTTCCTTGTATTCATCAATGGCTAAAGCGTTAACTTCGCCAATGCTGTTCAATTTCTGCCGAAGCCAGCCAATACGTTGCTTAACTTCATCGTGAGTCATTTCCTCCGGCATCTCGCCTTCAACCTGTTTCATCAGGATGCCATACATTTCCCAAATATGATCAGATAACGCCTGACTCTGCATTTCCATCTTCTCTTTTGCCATTGCAAGATGGTGGACAAGCTCCATATTCACTTCTTTCTTGCGCCGAACTTCTTTCAGTTCTTTTTCAAATTCATTGATTTTACCGCGTTGAACACTTGCCGCTTCTTCCGCTTTCTTTAGCGCTTCATCTGCTTCAACTTTCAATTCTTGGTTGGTAGCAAGTTCCTCTTCTAAAGAAGCAATTTGTTCAGTGTAGCTTTCAATTCTTGCTTTACTTTCTTCTGTTAATTTAGTTCTGTTTTCAATTCTTGATTGAACACTGGAAATGCCTGTTTCAGCCCGACGAACATCCCGTTCATGATTCTCAACTTTATTTTTAAGATCCTGATGTTTAAGCTGGGCATCATTATATCTGGTTTGAGCGATTCCGCGATCTTCTTCAAGCGACTCAAGCAAATCCTTCTTTTCACTCTGCTTAGAATCGAGATCCAGCATTTTTGCCTGCAATTCTTTCTGCTTAGGCTGAATGGAATCCAGTTCTTCCTGAGCAGAACCTTCATTGGTTTTAAGACTATCCTTTCGGTTAACCAGCTCTCCAATATTCTTTTGATAGACCTGAACCTTAGAACTCAAACTGTGTTGCTGTTGCTCTAAGCGACGGACTTCCTGTTCTTTTTCCTTTAGCCCCTGGCTTAGGCTGGCAACATCAAGTTTTTCATATTTTTCTACAATTTGATCCAGATATTCCTGAAGTTTAAAAATTTCTTTATCGATCTTCGTTTGCTCTTTTTCAAGCTTTTCGATTTTATCCTTTAAACCAACACGAATTCCCGCATTTCTACTCTTACTTCCACTTTGATAGAAACCCGCTTTTGTAACAACTTCCCCATCAAACGTTACGCCAATCGTTGACTCGTTTTTGAGTTTAGAATACGCCTCTTCCACAGAATCAGTGACAATAACATTGCCGAGTAATAACTGTTTAAGAGCGGAATATTCACGTTTCGATTTAACCTGATCAAACAAACTTCCGTCCTGAACATCATAAGTAGCGGACAACTGATCTAACGGAATGAAAGTCGCACGGCCTTTTTTATTTTCTTTCAAGATGTTAGCTGCTCGCTTGGCTTCGTCCAATGTTTTAATGACTATATAATTCAATACATCACCCAGAGCCGCTTCTAAAGCAACAGCGTGTTTTTCATCCGTATCAAAAATTTCGGAAACGGTAGTAAGATCTTTAAACTCAAACCGGTGTTTATCAATCAAGTATTTTACGCTACTTGGAAAAGCTTCATTAGAGCTTGCAAGCTCGTTCAATAAAGTGATCTCAGATTCCAGCGAAGATTGTTTGCTCTGAAGTATTCTTAGCTCATCTTTAATTTCATTCTGTTTTTGCGCAAATCCTTCCCGCTTTTCTCGGGCAGTTTCCACTTCTTTTTCCAGGTCATCTCGTTTTTCTGTAAGAGTGTCGAGCTTTCCTTCAATGATCTTTTGCTCGCCATTCAAGTTATCAACTTCGTCATTCAGGTCAACAATCTCGTCATCAATTCGCTCGAGATCACCCTCTGTATTTTCCAGTCGCGACTCGATCTTAATCCGCTTGGTTTGAAGCTGATTTAATTCATTGTTTGCGCCACTAAGCTGAACTTCAATTTCGTACAATTCATGCCGCTCTCGATTATACTGTTGTTGAATCTGAGAATACTGCTTCTTGGACTCTTCGAGAATATTGGAAGATTTCTCGAGGTCTTCATCAAAAGTTTCCAACTTACTTCGGCTGCTTGAAAGCAGATCCATTAACTCTTTAAGATCGATTTCTCCTTGCTCAATATCCTTTGAGTATTCCTTAATTACTTTCTCTTCATTCTGGATCTTTTCTTTAGTAATCCGGAGTGAAGTATCGGCTTCTCTTATCGCATTATGAAGCTGACTTACATGTCGCTGAGCTTCCGCCTGTTGTTTTTCCTTTTCAAGAAGCCTTGCCCGTGCTTTTTCATCAGAAGTTTCAAACTCCTCCGTAGCTACAGTAATTTCCTTCTTCTCTTTCTCCGCATTGTTAATTCGTTCTTGAAGCGGTTCAAGTTCTTTTTTGATCTTGTTGAATTCATGAAGGGTAAAGCCTTTATCCAACGATTCTAACTCAACTTTGTATTTCTTAGCCTTTTCCGCTTTTTCGGCTTGAATTTCCAGAGAGCGAGCTTTTTTGCGAAGTTCAATTAACAGATCGTCAACACGCTGAAGATCTTTACGAGTTTCTTCCAGTTTTCTAAGAGTTCGCTTACGTTGATCTTTATAGCGGGTAACTCCGGCAGCTTCTTCAAACAATCTACGGCGATCGTTATTCTTGTCATTCAGAATTTCCTCAACCATTTTAAGCTCGATCACAGAATATGCATCGGAGCCCATTCCGGTATCCATGAATAATTCCATGATATCTTTAAGCCGGCAGGAGGTGTTGTTGATCAAATATTCACTATCACCTGAACGATATAAACGGCGTGTGATGGTAACTTCGCTGTATTCTATGGGAAGAATGCCTTTATCGTTCACAAAAGTAAGCGAAACCTCAGCCATACCAAGAGCTTTCTTTTTAGCTGTGCCGTTAAAAATAACGTTGCTCATAGCTGATGAACGCAATAAAGAGGGACGTTGCTCTCCGAGAACCCAGCGCAACGCATCTACAATATTGGATTTTCCGCACCCATTTGGTCCTACGATAGATGTAATTCCGCTGTCAAAACCTACCTTGGTTTTGTGGGCAAAACTTTTAAATCCCTGTAAGCTTAGTTCGGATATATACATCTTTAATTAAATCACAAAACTCAAAGTACAAAAAACAACCAGATTCAAAAGCGACTTGATCGCCGGCGTATTGTGCTTAGTTTGTTATTTATTATTTGAAATTTGTGGTTTGTAGTTGATCATACGGTCATTATTTCGCCTTCCTTCTGGGAAAGAAGCGCATCAACACGATCAATATGTTTATCGGTAGTTTTCTGGATCTCGTCTTCAGCTTCAAATTTAGAATCTTCCGGTAAAGAATCTGCCTCTACGGCTTTCTTTATTTCGTCATTGGCTTCACGCCGTGAATTCCGAATACTGATTCTGGCTTGTTCTGATTTGTCTTTAGCAACTTTAACTAATTCAGTTCTGCGTTCTTCGGTTAAAATGGGCAGTGGAATTCGAATAAAATCACCATCATTCATAGGGTTTAAACCCAATCCGGCTGCCATAATTGCTTTTTCGATATCGACTAAGGTAGATTTATCGTACGGAGATACCATCAGCATTCGCGGTTCAGGAACGGTGATGTTCGCAAGTTGCTGAAGAGGTGTTTGCGATCCGTAATATTCTACTTTTACGCCTTCAACGAGCGCCGGATTTGCTTTCCCTGCGCGAATATGAGAAAATTCTTTTTTCAAGAACGAATAAGATTCGTCCATTTTTAAATCCGCTTCATCAATAATGTCTTGTAGTTCCTCTGGAATCATAATGCAATCTCTAGTTGATAAATAATTAAGCCAAGTTATAGCTTTGCGAAGTTACTAAATGTCATGGTTATTTATTAATAAAAAAAGCCTTCCTGAAATCAATCAAAGAAGGCTTGGGGTACAAGAGCAACCGTTAACTTCACACCTTTTACACAAATCTTTTGTTTAAGTGTTTTTATGAGCCTAGTGTCGTTAATGGTTAATTGGTATAGCCGTTATTTAGGCCAGAAGATGAGGAATTTAACTCCTCTTACCGATTAACCGCCAAAGGCGTGCCTGTGGCAGAATAACCAATAACTTAAACCGAATTATATGCAAAGCTGATAACTAAATTATTGCCATGTTTTCTTTATGGTAACAACACTAGAATGATTTTAAACACCAAAAAACTTTTTTAGCCATAATTTCCTGGCCTTGGATTTTAAAGAATTCAGCTCTTTTTCCGACATGTGATTTTGATGAAGATCAATTTCCAGAGCGGCGAGCGTTTGTTTAGGATCTTTAACCCCCAGATGATTTAAAAACTCAAAAAACCCGGAGCGCACATATCTTTTTCTATTGTTATCAAGAGCCTCTAAAATTTCGCCCCATTTTTCCGGAGTTAGTGAATATTCGATTCCAAGTCCGGCTGCGTCAGCTAGGTTACCGCTATTCAAACACAGTTCAAGTTGATGCTCCAGGCTTGTGGGAAGAGGATCGGGGCGTAATAATTTTAAAGCACTTGATTTTTTATATCCATGAGGGAAAAAACTTTTCCAAAGTTCACCGGATTGAGGATCATGATAATAGACTTCGAATGTTTTGTCATTTTTTCGAAGCGGAATCATTTGATTGATTCTCTCTACCTGTTTTTTATAATTCAGTACATACATAGGGCTTCTCTTTTTTAAATTATAGATAAAAAAAGAGAAATTGTTCCTGAAGAGAATTTAAGTAAAGAACATGTATAAAAGTCGGGGCGACAAGATTTTCCCGAGGGATGCCTATGGCAGAACTTGCAAGTATCCTAACCTGCTTTAATCAAGGAGAATAAATGTGTAGGAGTCAAAAAAAGTCGGGGCGACAAGATTTGAACTTGCGACCTCTCGGCCCCCAGCCGAGCGCGCTACCGAGCTACGCCACGCCCCGATGTGTATAGAATACCAAAGATAAAAAAAGCTATCACTCAAAACTCAATTAGTTTTATTTTCTTGATCTTGTAAAAAACGCTTAGCGCCTCTTTTTTTGATTTTAAGTTCAAGTAGAATGGCTTCCGTTTTTTGTTAATGCCTTAGAAATCCACAGTGTTCGCCAAGGGTTGCCATATTTAGCCCGCATATCTCACCACATTTTTTTGAAAGTTCTACCATTCATTGCAAGACAATGAGTAATGATCATATTTTTGATTTTTCATTTCTACACACTGTTTCAGATGGTGTTCTCGTTAAAAAATCACCGTGGGTTGCGTTGGAGCTACAACCGCCTTGCCCAAGGCAATTTTTAAGTTCGTGAGATATGCGGGTTAGTGGAGGGGGTTAACAGCCTGTGGGTTTTAAAAACTCAATAATAGTTTACCATATCCTTTATCGAAGATTCTATCAGGTATATTGGGATTTCCTTTATTGTCTTTATCTATATCAAAACCTACTCCAAGTTCGAAATAAACATCCTTATGTAGGGTTGCCTGAAAAGTTATGGTTGCTCTCCTTTGAGCCGGATAAATAAAACTTTCTGTTTGAAGCGCTTTTGTTAGTATTCTGGTTGTAGAGGGATCATTAGTCCTTAAAAAACTCAAATATCGAACTAAAATGCTAAGCTTTGAATCGAAGAGATGGAAAGCATTTCCGATATTTAACAGAGCACGATCTTCTTTGTAGCTAAAAGCTTGATCAACGGTTGAAGTAGTGAAATCTGATCCGGATTGAATATCCGAAAAGTCTTCAAATGATAATTTAATTTGGGGGGTAAAACGCTTAAAGTAAGCATATCCAAAAAGTCCGATTCTCTGCAGCTTTTGCTCAGTAGTATAAAAACCGTTGAAAGGATTGCCGGTATCACTGGATCTGTCTAAGTAAGATCGGTCGTAATAAAAGTACGGACCGAAGGTAAAGTTCAGGAGTGAGAAACTAAGAGAGGAGTTTATAAAAAAAATGTCTTCATCGTCTGAAACCAGATAATCAGGATCATTATTCGAAAGTCGGTCAACTTTCTTTGTAGGTTGATAGCCCGAAGAAACATCTAAATACCAAAAATTATCAGGATTGCTGGTGTATCTGGAATAGAGAAAGAGGGGGATATTTCTGTTATTCACTTCAAAAATATCTCGAATTCTTTTTACTGTTGAGTTGCCAACATCATTGACAAGATTATTGATAAAATTCTGAGCGGTAATACCCAAATCTAAAGCTCCCAGCTTATCATTTGTAAAATTATATCCGGCGGTAAAATCAAGATCTTTTTTTTCGTCAGAAAGCGTTTGAGTTAAATAAAGGCTATGGTTCTCGGAAAAAGAAATGGTATAAATAAATTCAAGAAAAGCTCTATCTGCTCGCCCATCTTGTTGAAGTACTAGGTTAATATTAAAAGAAGAAATGCTAGAGAGTTTTACGGCATGTTGAACCTCGCTATAAGTAGCGAGCTTAGATTTTATATAACTTCCAAAATTAGTCCTCAAACCTGTTCCGCATTTGTTCCAATTATAAGCATCCGTAAACTCAGCTTGATAGGTGAACATATCTAACTCATACTCTCTTGTAAGTAATGGTGTAAATACGGTTGCAAAGCCTCTATCATAGCTATCCCCTCCATAACTGTGAGATCTATCCAGAATTTGAACTCTATTTTTAGTTGTCCAATCATAAGTAGTAGCATGCTTACGATTAGAGCAGTTAAATATTTGAGAGTAAATTTCTATTGGTAGAAAAATGGAGGTGAAAATTAAAAGAAAAAGTTTTTTTTTCATTATTTCTTACTCTGACAGAGTTCCACTAGTACCCCATTATTGTCTTTAGGATGAACAAATGCAACCAATTTATTATCAGCACCGTCTTTTGGCTGTTCGTTTAAAATATTAAAGCCTTCTTCCCGAAGACGTTTTAACTCTGCATAAATATCGTCCACTTCAAAAGCTACATGATGCAATCCTTCTCCTTTCTTTTCAATGTATTTAGCGATTACGGAATTAGGAGTAGTTGCACCTAAAAGTTCTACTTTTGATTCTCCTGTATTAAAAAAGGCGGTTTCTACTTTCTCGCTTTCAACTCGCTCTCTTTTATCACAGTTAGAATTAAGAATTTTCTCATAGGTTTTTATAGCAGATTCTAAATCCTTAACGGCAATACCAATATGGTCTATATGCATAATCAGGTTTATTAGTTAATTTAAAGTAGTTAATGGTCATTTAAAATTGAAAGCATAATAAAAAATATGGATAAACATATCCAAGTCTTGGAAACAACGTACAAATTATTGATTTTCGCAGTTACTAGTTAATACAATCGCAAAATTATGAAATTTACCCTACAATCAATTTCAGATCTCATAACTAAGAGTCTGGAAACCGTTAAAAGATTTCCTTTAGTTGTATTATGTGCAGTTATTGGAACTGTTTTTGGTATCTGGTACGCAGACCTCTCTTTTAGCGATCAAAAAAATTACGTCTGGCTTTCTGATTTAATAGCGATATCCTTTTTAGGAATTTCATTTCTGTTTGCAATTAATATGTATGCTGAATCAAAGAAATGGACTTATGGTAAAGGGATTTTAGCAGGAGTTGTAGGTATTATTATTTTAGCACTCTATTATTTTTTGCCTTCAGAGTATATAAGCTCCGGCCTAGGTGAATTAGGATACAGGTTTTTCTTATTAGCATTTACTTCGCATTTATGGGTTTCTTTTTCTCCGTTTATAAATAACGGACGTATTGAGGATTTCTGGGAATACAACAAAACCTTATTTCTTACAATATTAACCTCAGCTCTATATAGTGCCGTTCTTTTTGCAGGGTTGAGTGTAGCACTGCTATCCATTGATAATCTTCTTGGTTTTGATATTGATGATGAAAGCTACTTCCAATTATGGATATTTATTGTCGGGGTATTTAATACACTATTTTTCTTATCAAGAGTGCCCTATTTAACAGCTGTAAAAGGTTCACATGCTGTATATCCAAAACCATTAAAAGTATTTGTACAATATGTCTTAATCCCATTAGTAACCGTTTATATTTTAATCCTGTACAGTTATTTGATTAAGATTATAGCCCAGTGGGAATTACCAACCGGCTGGGTTGCAAATTTGGTGCTAAGCTTTTCGATAGCCGGAATTTTTTCATTGCTGTTACTTCATCCAATTAAAGATGAAGTGAAGAACAACTGGATTCGTTTATACTCAAAGCTGTATTACATAGCATTGGTACCGCTCGTAGTTTTACTATTTGTATCGATAGGAACCCGAATTTCTGAATATGGCGTTACCATCAATCGCTTTTTGGTAGCAACACTTGCCGTATGGTTAGCGGGAATTGTGATCTACTTCATTTTCAGCAAAGCTAAGAATATAAAAGTGATTCCAATTTCTCTGGCAGTAATTGCATTAGGTATTTCTTTTGGTCCGATGAGTGCTTTTTCGGTTTCGGAGCGGAGTCAAAAAGGGAGAATGACAGGCATATTAGATTCAAACAATTTGCTCAACGAGAATGGTAAGATTCTTAAATCAGAAGCCGCCTTGGAATTTAACGACCGGGCAGAAATTTCTTCTATCGTCCGATATATGATTGATAATCATGACGTACGGTCTTTGCAATCGTGGTTTGCTGATGACTTGCGATCGAAGATTGACTCAATTAAAACAGACGATTTAGATTTTAGAACTCAATCAGAAAAAGTGGTTTTATTGATGGGATTTGAATATGTGAATGAGTGGGAGAATGAACTTACTGATTCTTTGAATCAGAGCAGGTATTTTGAATACACTGCTGAATCTAAAACAGGTGTAGACATTTCCGGCTATGAGTTTTCGTTTAACGGATTAAGATTTTATACAGGAACTCCTGAGGTTAGAATTATTGCAAAAGAAAGAGTACTGAAACTTGATCCGAATCTGGACGAATATGCATTCACAATAAAAACAAAAGATGGAAAAGAATTGATCCGGATCTCCTTTTCAGAGATGATCATCAACCTTCAAAAAAACTATCCAACTTCATCATCAAACATAAGAATTCCTACTGAGGTAATGACTGTTAAAACAGAAAATGACCAAGTAACAGTTATGATGGTTTTCCATACCGCCTATGGAAATTCGGGAGTTGATAGAGCTCTTAATAACACACAATTCACTTTATATCTTAATTTTAAAGAATGAAACATCACTCTACCTCAGCAAAACAAAAGTATCCTTTTTGGCTCAAATCGTCCGTAACGCTGATCGGACTTTCCCTGCTTTTCGTGATTCTGAGTTACGGCAAATTCATTTTAATGCCACTGGCATTTGCTGCTTTTGTGTCGATGTTGCTCAACCCGGTAGTAAGCAAATTGGAAAGCTGGAAATTGGGAAGAGCCTTCAGCATCATTATTACACTGTTGTTGGTGTTAATTGTATTCAGCGGAATCATAACGCTTATCTCCACACAGTTTGTGCAGTTTTCGGAGCGGATTCCCGAAGTAACCGAACGACTTAAAAACGTTACAGCAGATGGCGTTAATTTTCTGGAAGAAACGGTGGGAATCTCAGAAGAAGAAAGAACGGACTATTTAGAACAAGGACTCAGTAATGTGATTGATAAAAGCGGGCAGTATTTCGGTTCGATCATAAGTGCAACAACCAGTGCTTTTACACTTATGTCGCTTTTACCCATCTTTATTTTCTTTATGCTCTATTACAAAGAGATGTATCAAACATTTTTCAGGAAACTGTTCGAGCAGAAGGAAGGAAACACAGTGATAGATGGTGTGTTGGATAATGTGCAGGAAGTCACCCAAAACTACTTAGTAGGTATGCTTACCGTGATTGGTATTCTTGCAGTTCTTAACACCACAGGGTTATTACTCATTGGAATGGAGCATGCTATTTTCTTTGGAGTTTTTGCTTCCTTGCTGGCAGTAATTCCGTATATCGGCATTATTATCGGAGCGCTGCCGCCCCTACTTTTTGCTTTTCTTCTTGGGGATTCCTTAATCACACCACTTTTAGTAATCGCCGTTTTTGGAACCGTTCAATTTCTTGAAGGGAATTTCATCACACCGAGAATTGTGGGCTCAAAAGTTTCCATAAACCCATTTATGGCGCTACTTGCTTTGATTATTGGTGGAGAACTTTGGGGCATTTCCGGGATGATTCTTTTTGTACCACTGATTGGAATTCTTAGAGTAATCTTTGAACAAATCGAAGAGCTGAAACCGTATGGATATTTATTGGGGAATAAGATTGAGTATTGATTTTCAAATTTGAACATAAAAAACTATATTCCTTACAATAAGTAAGAAAAGTAAGAATTATGCCCAGCGCCACAATTACATCCAAAGGTCAGGTTACTATCCCAAAAAAGGTCCGGGATAAACTACAGTTAAAGTCCGGAGACACCATCAATTTTGAAATCGAATCAACAAATTCTGCTCGGATAACTTCTGCAAAAAGATCTCCATCCGAAGCATACGGAATACTATTTCGAGAAGATCAAAAAGCATATACAGTAGAAGAAATGGATGAAGGAATTGCAGAATATCTACGAAAAAAATACAGGAAAAAGTGATTGCTGTAGATACTAATATTTTGGCACGTTTCTTAGTTAGAGACATAGAAGACCAAGCCAGAAAAGTTAAAGAACTTGTTGATAGTGGTACTACTTTTTATATAAATGCAGTTGTTATCTCTGAATTATCTTGGGTAATTCAAAAAATATATGGCTACACCAAAGAGGAGTTCGTTTGGGCAATTGACTTTCTATTTGAAACAGATGGATTCCTTTTTTTCGATCAAGAAATTGTCAAAAAAGCTCTATCGGATTATTTGCATCAATCTGCGGACTTTTCAGATTGTCTAATCAATCAAATAAATCTTAATGAGGACCTTGAAACAATTACTTTCGATAAAAAAGCATCCACCCTTTCAGGCATGCAGTTACTGAAGTAGTTGCCTCGCTCCTATTTTATTTCACTTCCTCGGCATTCTGAGTTTTCACAAGTCGCACTTTTTGGGGCATTTTCGGAGTGATTCTTTTTGTTCCACTGATTGGAATTCTTCGTGTGATCTTCAAACAAATCGAAGAATTAAAGCCTTACGGATATTTATTGGGAAATAAGATTGAGTATTAATGATCGTTATGCACATTAGTGAAACGATCTTTGTCCCAGTTTTCAGGATTTTTAAGAATGTAATTTCTGATAGTATTCAATGCTTTTTCATTCCGAATGATGTGGTCA
Organism: uncultured Balneola sp.; assembly: GCA_963975485.1. Taxonomy (GTDB): domain Bacteria; phylum Bacteroidota; class Rhodothermia; order Balneolales; family Balneolaceae; genus Balneola. The sequence goes on from CAXBHO010000024.1 coordinate 12,454, forward strand.
TAAAATCTGCTGTGCCATCCAAATCCCAGATTACAGGATTTCCTTATTTCGTAGCTACATCGCCCTTTATACCATCTTATGATTCTCCCCAAATTTCCCTCGCTTAGCATAGGATTTTTCTTTCCTGTGATTCCGCCGGGCTTTTTGCGATTAATTTCATTCTTATTTTCATTTTTATTCCCATCAGTACGGACGCGATTAATCGCGTCCGTACTGATGCCAGAGCTAGATATATTTGGATGATTAATCGCGTCCGTGCTTATGCCAGAGCTAGATATATTTGGATGATTAATCGCGTCCATATTAAGAGCTTGATCATCAATAATTTGAATAATCCCATGCAAATGATTGGGCATCGAAATGAAAGCATCTAAGCTCGCATTAGGAAATTGATTCGGAATCAAATCCCAAATATTTGCTGCAATTTCTCCTTCACTGGATAAATGCATTCTTTTATCTTTAATTTCTCCGAAATAATGCTGGCTCTGATAAGTACAAATGGTGATAAAGTAAAATCCCGGGTTTTCATAATCCCAACCTTTTAAGCGAATAGATTTTCGTGTAGGTAGATTATGAAGTGATTGTTTGCTCATAATTAATATCAAAAGTGTGTATAAAGAAGGGTTTTTATAAACAGTAAGACCGTCTCAGAGCGTGATCCTTACTAAATTTTGAAATTTGGGCATAGAAAAGTATATTCCTTACAATAAGCAAGAAATGTAAGGATTATGCCAAGCGCCACTATTACATCAAAAGGTCAGGTTACTATCCCAAAAAAGGTAAGGGATAAATTGGGATTAAGACCTGGAGATAAACTTAATTTCGACATAGAAAATGATGGAGAAATGAAAGTTTCTGCCCAGAAAAATTCAATAAGCAAAGCTGCAGGAATTCTATATCGTGAGGGGCAAAAGCCCATTTCAGTTGAAGAAATGGACAGAAGATTAGCGGAATATTTTCGAAAGAAATACAAAAAATGATAGCAGCTCTCGATTCAAATGTAATTCTCAGATATATAGTTAGAGATGATGAAACACAATATTACAAAGCAGTTAAATTGCTCGAACAATCTGAATACAAAACCTTTAAAGTAAATCTGGTTGTTATTACGGAGGTTTGGTGGGTTTTAGAACACATCTACTACTATTCTAAAGAAGAATTGATTGAAGCTTTTCAAATCTTATTAAGTGCAAAAGAATTGAATTTTGAAAAATATAACTCAGTTTCCAGAGCACTGAATCTATATAAATATAATAAAGCTGATTTTGAAGATTGCTTAATCGCACAATTAAATTCAGATAGCGAAGTATTACCAACATTTACCTTCGATAAAAAAGCATCCACCCTTTCAGGCATGCAGTTATTGAAGTAGTTACCTCGCTTCAAAAAACTTCTTCACTTCTTCAACGCTCTTCGTATTCAACACTCTTTCTTTTTCATATTTACCTTTTCGGGCAATGCGAACTCCGTATTTCATCAGGTCAATTCCATCTAAATTATGAGCATCAGGATTGATGGAAGTCATCATCCCAACTTCTTTGGCTTTATTGCCAAATTTCCAGTCCAAATCTAATCTTCGTGGATTGGCGTTGATTTCAATTGCGGTATTGTGCTCTGCAGCCAAGGCAACTAACTCGTTTAAGTCGATCTTACTTTCTTCCCGTTTCAGGAGTAACCGTCCGGTTGGGTGACCAATAATTCTGGTATAAGGATTTATGATTGCATTTCTGAAGCGCTCCATCATTTGAGCTTCCGGCATTTCCAGAGATTGATGAACGGATGCAATCACAAAATCAAATCCATCCAAAATATCATCTTCGTAATCCAGACTTCCGTCTGCTAAAATATCTGATTCTATTCCTTTAAAAATGATGAAGTTTGTTCCGTTTGATTTGAACTCTTCATTAAGGGCATCAATTTCATCCCATTGTTGTGTTACTTCATCCGGTTTTAATCCACCGGCATAAGCGGCTGTTTGGGAATGATCGGTTAGACCTAAATATTCATAACCTCGCTCAATACAAGCATCGGCCATTTTTTTGATCGAGAATTTTCCATCACTCCAAGTACTGTGGGCATGAATTACTCCACGGATGTCATCATCGGTAACAAGATCGAGTGTTTTCTGACTTTCAAAAATCTCAAACTCGCCACGATCTTCCCGTAATTCGGGCGGTACAAAATTTAAGTCGAGCAGCTTATAAATATCTGCTTCAGTTTTAAAATCCTGGGGAGCATCCCAATTGGTTTCACCATCTTCTTTAAGTTGATATAAGCCATATTCATTCAAGCTCATGCCTTTATTGCGAGCTCTTGATCTCATTTCTACATTATGCTCTTTACTTCCGGTGAAGTACATTAAGGCGGCGGCAAAATTTTCCGGCTTAACAATACGGAGATCTACTTGTCTCCCATCGGTTGTTCTCACGGAACTTTTTGTATCACCTTTTCCAAGAATTTCGGTTACTCTTCCATTATTTGTAAATACTTTAAACAATCTCGCAATATGTTCTTCCTCAGCAGCAATAAGAATGTCGATATCGCCAATGGTTTCTTTGGAGCGGCGAAGCGATCCTGCTACTTCAATTTGTTGAACGCCCTCTAAATCTTTTAAGCTTGCAAAAACATCATCGGCAATTTTCTGAGCTTCATCCAGTCTGCATCGTTCGTCATATTTTTCCATCCACTCGATGGATTTTTGAATTTTCTCAGCAGATTTACCACCAAGCCCGGGAAGCTTTACCAATTCCCCATTTGTAATCAATTCTTTGAGCTCGTCAATTTCTGTTATTCCAAACGTCTCATGAATTTTGAGAATATTTTTTGGTCCAAGTCCGGAAATTTCCGTCCACTTCAAAAGTCCTGGCGGAATTTTCTCACGGAAAGCTTCGAGCACCGGCATTTTTCCGGTTTCTGCGTAGGCATAAATATCTTCCGCAATTGATTTCCCGATTCCTTTTATTTCGGTTAGGTTTTTGGTGTTGATATATTCGTTGATGTCATCGCTCATCCCATTAACAGTAAGTGCTGCTTTGTCGAAAGCGATAGCTTTAAACCGATTTTCTCCGGCTAGCTGCATAAGTTGGAATACTTCTCTGAGTTTAGATGCGATGTCTTGGTTGCTTGGCATGGTTGATAAAGTTAATTTCGTATAAAATACTATTATAAAATTAGAACAATAAAGTATATTGGTATAATTAGGAACCTGTACGCTACCTCTAATAATTCAGCAATTAGTTTTTTAGTTTTGGGAAAATTTTTATGAGTTTAAAGTTTTTCAATAATGAGTATTCGGAATTACTACAGATAATAAGCTCTCTTTCAAGACTGTTTAGTGAAGGTAAGAGCCCTTATCTTAATTACCGGATAGCAGAGAATATTTTTTGTAAAGCTTTCACAGCAGAAAACTTAGCGAGGAAGCCGGATGCCGATGTGTAATTTACCCGCCCTTTACCAATATTTGAAAAGATTTACAGGATGCCTGGGATTTCAACCGAGCAATTCAAATCACTCTTTTGATAATACACTAAATCCACTAATCATAAAAATAAAACTAATCCCGGTCACCAAGCAAGAAATAATTTAATCACTCTTCTCTACTTTGCTTTGATGAATATCTTGTAACAATGTATATATTCTATAATCATCCGCCATCGGAACTTTCTTCCTTCATCTAACTTAGTTACCAATACACTTTTATATAAAATGAAACACGTTCTTAAATTTCTCGCTGCACTTACTTCCTTATTCGTTCTTTTTTATCTGCTTTTTATTTTCACGATATGGGGCATTATTGGGTTAGGAGTTATCATTTTTGGCGTTGGTTTGTATGATGTATTCCAGAAAGAACACACCATTCTCAGGAATTTTCCAATCATTGGTCATTTTCGATATTTGTTGGAGGGAATTGGCCCGGAGATCCGTCAATATTTCGTAGAATCAGACACAGACGGAAAACCGCTGGATAGAAATCAAAGAACCTACATTTATTCACGGGCTAAGCTAGACAACAGAGCGCATCCATTTGGTACCGAGCACGATCTTCAAAAAGAAGGAATGGAATGGGTAAAACATTCAATTTATCCTTCAAAAATGCCCGTTGACCCTCCCAGAGTTTTGATTGGCGGGTCGGAATGCAAGCAGCCTTATTCTGCAAGTTTGCTAAATGTTTCGGCCATGAGTTTTGGCTCGTTAAGCAAGAATGCCATTAAAGCGTTAAATCTGGGAGCAAAAGCCGGAGGATTTTATCACAACACAGGTGAAGGTAGTATTTCAGATTATCATAAAATGGGTGGTGACCTTACCTATCAAATTGGAACAGGATATTTTGGATGCCGAACCGAAGACGGAAATTTTTCAGAAGAAAAGTTTCAGGAAACAGCTTCCATCCCACAGGTAAAAATGATCGAGATTAAATTATCTCAAGGCGCAAAACCGGGGCATGGAGGGATTTTACCTGCTTCAAAAAATAATAAAGAAATTGCTCGCATCCGTGGCATTGAACCACACACTATTGTGCTTTCACCTCCGGGACACAAAGCGTTCAATAATGCCGAGGGGCTATTGAGATTTGTACAAAAACTTCGTGATCTATCCGAAGGCAAGCCAATTGGTTTCAAATTGTGTGTTGGGAGCCGTGATGAATTCGAAGACATTTGTAAAGCCATGATTGAAACCGGAATTAAACCCGATTTTATTACCGTAGATGGAGCTGAAGGCGGAACCGGTGCAGCCCCAATCACTTTTTCAGATCATGTGGGAATGCCGTGGGAAAATGCGCTGCTCTTTGTTTCTGATACGCTCAAAGATTACAATCTCAAAAATGACATCAAAATTATAACCTCTTCAAAAATTGTAGATGGCTTTGATATTTTGAAAGCTTTATGTCTTGGTGCGGATCTTTGTAATTCTGCCAGAGCAATGATGCTAGCTCTTGGTTGTATTCAGGCGTTGGAGTGTCATGAAAATACATGCCCAACAGGTGTGGCTACAAATAACGAACGCTTAATGAGAGGGTTGGTTGTTGAAGACAAATGGGAGCGAGTAAAAAACTATCAGCACGAAGTTGTGCATGATTTTATGGAGTTGATGTCAGCCTCAGGTTGCTCAGAACTTAGTCAACTCAACCGCTCTTTGATCTACAAACAAGTAGACGGTAAATCCGTTTCTTTTGATAAACTTGAGTATAGAGTTAGCTGATTACCAAAGCATCATTTTCATACAAAATACACTACCACCACTTTTTAGATATTCTGAAGTACTGAACTCGTGAACTTTAAATCCATGATCTCTGAGGTTTTGGTTTACATCCGTACATCCCTGTTGAATAAATATATTTTTTCCATCCGGGCAGGTAGCATTACAAGCGAACAGTTCTTCCGCTTCGTATTTTGAAGCTTCGATTATGTTCTCAAATAAAGTATGAATCAAATCTAAGCCATCTTTAGTAAACGCTTTCGGATAAATAAGCGCCGTTTTTTTATCCAAAATGCATAAGCAGGTGTCCAAATGATAAAACTTATCGCTTATTAACTCTAATTTTATTACAGGCACATCGTACATATCAGATATCAGTGCGTACACTTCTTGAGAAGATCTGAATCCATAACCACCCCAAATTAATCCGGTTTTGCAATGCCAAAGCGCATCTCCCATACCTTCAAAATTGTCGAATTTTTCCTCGTTTAGATGAAAAACCTCATAGCTGCTTTCTTCATAAGCTTTTTGGATGTATGGAACTTCCCCTTTACGCTCATCAGCATACATCACGCTCATCAATACTTTTTTTGTTCCGTCTTCATCGATAAAAGGCAAACTTTGGTTGGCACAAAAAACCATATCCGGGAAACCACGAGCGCCATCAATTATATGAGTTTGCAATCCTAATTCTTCATATCCGTTTTTGAGATGATCCCATTCGTCTTGCGCTGCCATCTTATCTACACCGCCAATATTTCCTTTCATGTGTGGATTAATCACATACTCTACATCAAAATGGGTTGGTTTTACCAGCAAAACCTTTCTTGGAGCGGGCATCGTTCTTAAATCAGAAAGATTAAAATCTAGTTCACTAGCTTTGGATATAACTTTTTTCATGTCCATTTTTTTAAATATTCGGCAGGATGTTAAAGATCACAAAAAACTTGTCTCGGAACAAATTTCCTGCAAGTTAATTGTTAATGAAAACCACTAACAATTCCTTATTTTCTATCAACAAAATTTCAATATCTCTATGTCCACAAAGAATTTGATCATTGCCTTCGGAGGCGTTTCACCAGAACATGAAGTTTCTGTGCTAACTGCTATACAAGCTATTTCCAGCATGCAGGGTTCACAGTACAATCTTGTTCCTCTTTACATCACTAAATCAGGGAAATGGTTTACCGGACAAGAGCTCCTGGAACTTGAGACTTATAAAGACCTGAGCAATCTGGAGGAAAACGCTATTCGTTGTGCTTTTGTAAAAGATGAGATTGGCAGAACCCATTTAAAACAACAAGACGCATCAGGGTTATTCTCAAAAACGAAATCATTTCCTGTATATGCGGTAGTCTGTGCTTTTCATGGAAGTCAAGGAGAAAATGGCGCTTTTCAGGGTATTTGCGATTTCTTCAATATCCCATTTACAGGAAGCGGTGTTCTGGCATCTTCTTTGGGGATGAATAAAGTGAAAGCGAAACAGATTTGTGTAGCTAACGATATTCCGGTTACTGACAGTTTAGATTTTTATGAATCAAACTGGGAAACGGATCAAAAAACGATCATTAAAGAAGCTGAAATTCTTGGTTATCCACTAATCGTTAAGCCTTGTAGTTTGGGAAGTAGTATTGGCGTTACCAAAGCTAATTCTAAACAAGAACTTATAGATGCTGTTGAAACAGCCTTTAGATACGATGCTCATTTATTGGTTGAAGAAGCTATCCATCCATTGATGGAAATAAACTGTTCGGTTCTTGGAACTGCACAAGAATGCAGAGCTAGTGTATGCGAAAAACCTCTTGGTTCATCAGAAACGCTTTCTTTCCAGGATAAATACCAAAGGGGGGAAGGTGCTGATAAAGGAATGGCTTCAGCTGATCGCATTATTCCGGCAGATATTTCCTCTGAATTGACCGGGGAAATCCGAGAGCTTGCAATCAGAACTTTTAAAACATTCGGAGCCAGCGGAGTTGCCAGATTAGATTTTTTAGTAAATGCTGATACCGAAAAAGTTTATTTCAACGAAATAAATACTATTCCCGGGTCTTTTTCATTTTACTTGTGGGAGAAATCAGATATCTCTTTTAAACAACTTATTGAAGAATTGATTGAAATAGCTCTGAAGAATCACCAGCAAAAAAATGGGCGAATTCAAAGCTATGAGACTAACTTATTGAATGAAAAAGCCACTAAAGGCATTAAAGGACTAAAGGGTATAAAAAATAACTCATGAATTTTAAGCTAACACTCTATTTTTTGGTTGCAGTACTGTTCATCTCTTGTGGAAAAAGTACAGAAGTCACTGTTGTTGATGATACTTCAGGAATCTTACCAAGCGAAAATAGCCAACCACAGCGAGACAGAACTATTGTTCAAGATGATTTTACCGTTATTAAGATCGGTGAAGGAAATGCCATCCAAACTATGGACCCTCTTTTTGCTACCACAAGTAGTGAATTTCGTGTTCATTCTTTGATTTATGATGGATTAACCCAACTTTCAGATGATGGAAGAATAGAAGGAGCTATTGCCAAAAAATGGACCGTAACCCGAGATTCTCTTCGCTATACATTTACTCTTCGTGATAATATATTCTATCATAGCGATACCAGATTTACAAGCGGAATAGGCCGGCAGGTTGCTCCTAAGGATATTGTCATGAATTTTGAACGTATGGCTTCCATCCTTGTACCAGATAATGCCGCTGAACTGTTTTCGAATATTCAGGGATTCAATGCTTTTCATACAGAACAAACTTATATAAAAATTCCTGCTAATCGTACCATAAAATCTATTGAGGGAATTTCTATTTCTAATGATTCAACGGTAGTATTTCAATTAGCTAAGAAGGATTCAAAATTTCTCGAAAAATTAGCTCATCCTTACGCCTCTATTTATCCGGGAGAAAGCCTTCCTGCAAATAAAACACCGATCTACGAACCAAGTGGCAGCGGCAGCTACTATCTGGCTCAGAGAAAAAATAATCTTTTTATCCTTGCCGCAAACGAGGGGTATTTCCAAGAACAATCAGTACCAAGCCGAATAGATATCACTTACGGGAAAAAGGAAGCCGATATCTACCAAGATTTTGCCAAGGGGGAACTTGATGTTTTAATTGAAATCGGACCGAGTACAATTATGCAGGTTACCGATTCTACAGGAATGATCGACCCAATAGTTGAATCAAAGTTTAAGATAAATCAGCCTTCTGTGTATAACGAAGTAAACTTCTATTATAATCCCGCTTCTCAGAAACCAAGCTTGTATTCGTTTCTTAGCACTCAAAAAAATTCGTTTCTAAACTTTGAAAAATCTTTGGGGGAAATCGCTATAAAAGGCACAGCACAAACCACCGATACCGATACTTTAAAGAAAAATACCGCTTATGTGGCTTACACTAAAAATCCGGCTGAGGTTTTCTTTATTGATGCTATTGCTGAAAAACTCTCGTCTGCCGGAATTAATGTTGTCATGAATTCTTCTTACGCCGTTACTGATGACATTTCTTTTTCATCTGTAAACTTCCCAAATGCTCAACAAACTATAGTTTGGAAACAACCTGTTTATATTTTATCAAAACGGAATGTTTCAGGAATCACTATCACTCAAAAACCTTGGAATATTTCTTTTGATGGTGCTAAAATAAATAAAGGCAACTAAATGAAATTTGCCATCATTGCCAATCCACATAAGTTTGAAGTAAAAGCTGTTATTGAACAAACAATAGCTTGGGCAAAATCTAATTCCATTTCTCTGCTTATTTCTAAAGAGACCTGTGATCTTACCGGCGCTCACGATCCGAGTGTTATTCAGGAAACAAATTCTGATAAAGAAGCTATCGACGGCTGTGATGTTGTGGTTGTAATTGGGGGAGATGGCACCATTTTATACACTGCACGTATTTCCAAACATTCATCAAAACCAATATTAGGCGTGAACGGCGGGCGATTAGGATTTATGACAGATACCAGGTTTGAAGAGCTTGAAGAAGCTCTCGACTCCGTTAAAAATGGAGATTATACTATTGATGATCGCTATTTTTTGAAAGCCACAGATAAAGCCGGGAATGAGTTCTTTGCATTGAATGAATTTCTGTTTTCTCGAAAAGATTCAACCTCAATGATCAATATAACTGCTGAATATGGTGGCAGTTTAATAAATACCTATTGGGCGGATGGCTTGATCGTTTCATCATCTACAGGTTCTACAGCATACAATCTTTCTTCCGGTGGGCCAATTGTAGTGCCCGGAACAGGCGTGATGTTGGTAACTCCGATTAATCCTCATACTTTAACAACACGCCCTTTAGTTGTTCGATCAGATAAACCGCTTACTATCAGAGTAGAAAAACAAGAAAGTGATGTATCTTTCTCTTACGATGGTATAAACTGCAAAATTGATGAACTGCCGCTGGAAGTAGAGATAATGGTTTCAGATCTGGCTTTTAACTTGATACAACTTCCGGGGCACGATTATTTTGAAACACTCCGCAATAAATTGATGTGGGGAAAAGATTCAAGAAGAATTAAGAATTAATCAATTAAAAATTAAGAATGGTAAAACTATCTTCATCAATTCTACATTCTTAATTTTTAATTTTAAATTGATCTATAAACAATCAGATAAATCAAAAACAAACTAACCATGAAAGTAACAGTTGTAGGAGCCGGTGGAAACGTAGGATCAACCGTAGCTTTAAGCGTAGCTCAAAGAGATTTCGCTAAAGAAGTTATTGCTGTAGATCTGGAACGCAAAGAAGAAGGCAAAACATTTTATCCGTCAAAAGGTAGAGCGCTTGACCAGTGGGAATCATCTCCAATCCATTTGTTTGATACTCGAATTAAAGGAACTACAGATTATGCCGATACAGCAAATTCAGATGTCTGTGTGATTACAGCAGGCGTTCCTCGGCGTCCGGGAATGAGCCGTGATGATTTATTGGAAATCAACGCAAACATTGTTAGAAGCGTAACCGAACAGCTTGTAAAATACTCGCCTGATACAATCATTATTGTAGTTTCAAATCCATTGGATGTAATGGTACAAGTTGCTAAAGATGCATCCGGACTTCCTTACGAGAAAGTGATGGGAATGGCTGGAATCTTAGATACAGCACGTTACCGCGCTTTTATCGCAGACGAATTAGATGTATCTCCAAAAGATATTCAGGCATTATTAATGGGTGGCCATGGCGACTCCATGGTTCCACTTCCAAGATTTACAACGCTTGCAGGTATGCCAATCACTCATTTCATTTCTGAGGAAAGATTGAGCGAAATCGTTGATCGCACTAAAAAAGGTGGTGGCGAGCTCGTTGGCTTGATGGGAACTTCGGCTTGGTACGCACCCGGCGCAGCAGCTGCCCAAATGGTTGAAGCGATTTTATTAGACCAAAACCGAATTTTCCCTGTTTGTGCTCATATTGATGGGCAATATGGAGTTGATGATCTTTACATCGGCGTTCCGGTTAAATTAGGAAAATCTGGAATTAAAGAAGTAATTGAGGTTGAATTAACCAAAGAAGAAAGCGATCTTATGCATCAGTCGGCTGAAGCTGTGCGTGGCACACTCAACGACTTTAAAAAACTAATGAATAAGTAAACTAACGAGGACTAAGGTCTTCACTACTTGCATTTATCCCACACATAAATTTATGTGTGGGATTTTTTTTGAACCTATAAATTATTTCCCCTCACTTCTACGACGGAATAAACTCTCCAAGCTGGGAATTAGAACATATTGGTCAGACGACTCGAAGTCTTCAGACCAATATATCATGATCATTCGTACTTGGCTTTACTTATTCTTACTGTTGAATAATACCACCTTACGGATATCCCGCCTGATGGAAGAATTACTGAATAGCTTTAACCCTCAGCTCGATATAAGATTCTTACATTAAACAAAAGAAAGTTCCCCTCAGCCAGAGAGGATGATTTTGCCGAGTTTTTTCTCGGTAAAATCCGGGGTGTCCGAACGAAGTCACTCCGTAGCCTGCCTGCCGTACAAGCTTACGTGCCGAAAAGCACTTCTGCTTGTAGCCATGACTTTGGGAAGATCTGGATCTATGTTTAGGTAAATTTTGATTTTTCCCAAAGGTATTATAAAAAAGAGGACGCCATAGTTTTGTTAGCTTTAAAGTTCATTTTAACCTTTTAACTAACTCACCAGGCGTCCTCTTTTAAGTCTTGGGTAAACCGACTATGTTTGCGCTTATCGCTATGGCGCTGGTTGGTTTTTCGCTGGGCCAGATCCGGGCGATACTCCTTGGCATAACGACCACGAGTTGCGACATTGCGGGAAAGTTCTCGGGAGATGGTTGATTTGTGAACTCCGATAATTTTAGCGATGTTCGTTTGTGAGCGGCCTGCCTGGAGCAGTGCGTTAATTTTATGACGATCTTGTAGGTCAAGTTGTTTGTATTTTTGCATAGTACCACGAATATAAGCCACTTGGTCGAAATCCCTGAGGGGCGCGCCCCTCAGGGATTATTTTCGTGTTGCACTTATTACTTGAACTCAGATGGCATATAAAGGATTTACAATAGTTAAATCAATATCTCCAGCTAAAAGAAATGCAATAGTCTTAAAATTTACAGCTATTTTGTACCCTCTAGCTTTTGATTTAGCAGCTTGTATTACTGAATTTAATCCTTCAAGTATGCCATTGTTTATTTTGCTTGACCACCAACGAAGAACTCCGTCCCAATGTTTCTTTATTGTTTTAGTAGCATCCATTATTGGTTTTAGTTTACTGTGAGTTGCCCAGAAATACCATTTTTTTAGTTTAATCTCAAAATCTTCAATTGAATACGAATTGTATATTTCTTGGAAGTTTTCACGAATATGTAACGCTCTAATAGACTTTAAATTTACAGTGGAAATTTTAAGCTCTTTTAGTGTATCTCTCTGTCTCTTAGTTAGAGTGCAATTATTTTTCAAGAATAAATACCTGTTTCCTTTAAGCTCTTCGTGAGATTTTGCTTCTTCTCGTCTAACCTTATCCACGGCTTCATGTATGATTTTTAAAATATGAAATTTATCAAACGTAATTTCTGCATTTGGTAAATTCTCCGTAATTCCCTTGATGAAAGCGGGAGACATGGCAGAACTAACAGCCGTAATTTTGTCTGGATCTCCATTATGATTTTTAAGAAAATCAACTACTGTTTCATTACTTTTCCCTTCTGTAATATGAACTATTTTTCTCTTAACTAAATCAACAAATAATGTAATATAATTATGATTTTTCTTCTGTGATGTTTCATCGAGTCCGAGTATTTGCAACTGCTCTAAATCCATGTGTTCTATTGCTTCATCTACATATCTTCTCAACATCAACCATATTTTATCATCACTAACGGTGACAATTTGAGATGCTGTTAATACTGGCATGCCCGTACATAACTGTAAAATTAAAGCTTCAAACAGTAACGTAAAACCTTGCATTTTACCCTCCCATGGAGTTTTAATTATTTCAACTTTATTATCCTTTTTGCGAATGCTTGGAACTCTAGCTTTTAAATAACATTCATGTTCAAAGAAATTCAAATGACGCCAAGTCTTCTCTTTAGTATCATGCACAGCACCTGATAATAATTCTCCATCTTCTGAAGTATATTCAAACCGTGTTCCTTTTCTAAAATCAAGTGATATAATATCTAAACACTTTTTTGAACAATCAAAATCTATTGATTTAACATACCATGGTTCTTGAATATTTAGAGCTTGTTCAAATAATTTCTGCATCATAATGTTGTACTTTTATTTTTTTGCTAAAGTATAATACTTTAGCTACCCACGCTTTTTTAGAAAGAACCATAAAATTCATAATTCTCAAAGAGAAGCAAAAGGTTTCAACTCCATCCCATCAAACTCACCAAGTTCGGCTTTCATTTTTCCGGTGATGGCAATCATGGCGGCGTTATCGGTACAGTAAGTGATCTTGGGAATATGGAGAGCTAATCCCATTTTCTTTGCCAGAGCTTCTGTTTTAGTACGCAGCATTGAATTCGCTGAAACTCCACCTGCCAAAGCAATTGTTCTTACACCTGTCTGCTCGACCGCTCTTTTTAGCTTCTTTACCAATACTTCGGTAATCGCTTCGGAGACACTTGCACACAGATCGTTAAGATTATCATCAACAAACCCTTCTTCCTGAGCCTGCACAAAATACAGTGCGCTGGTTTTTAATCCTGAGAAGCTAAAATCCAATCCTTCTTTCAATAACGCTTGTGGGAATTTGTGAAATTTAGGATTTCCTTCCTTTGCCAGCTTATCCATCGTTGGCCCCGCCGGATATTCCAATCCGAATACTTTTCCAATTTTGTCGAAAGCCTCACCGGCCGCGTCATCTCTGGTTTTTCCTAAAATCTCATGTTCAAAGGGAGCTTTCACGTGAACTAACTGTGTATGTCCGCCCGAAACAGTCAATGATAGAAATGGAAATTCAGGTTTGTTATCAATGAAATTGGCGTAGATATGTGCCTCCATGTGATTTACACCAACAATGGGAATATTCGCTGATAATGCCATTCCTTTGGCAAAACATAATCCCACTAACAGCGAACCCATCAAGCCCGGGCCCTGCGTTACGGCAATAAGATCAATCTCGTTTAAACTTATCTGAGCTTCATCAAGTGCCTGTTCTACCGTTTGTGAAATAGTTGTTTGATGAGCACGCGAAGCCAATTCCGGCACAACTCCACCAAATTTTACATGGATGGCTTGTGATGCAATCACGTTAGATCTCATTCCTTCATCCGTTAATACAGCCGCTGAAGTGTCATCACAAGAAGATTCTATAGCTAAAATATTCATTCATCAAAGATAAAGACATTAATCATTAAGCGCAGTTAAGTAACAGCAAATCTGTTAAAACATCTTGTATCAGTTGAGCTAAAATGGTTAATTGAGGTTTAACCAATCTTTCTGTTATGAAAACTAAATTACTTTACTCTCTTTTTAGCGTAGTAGTTCTGTTAAGCGGATCAGCTTTTGCACAAAATGAAGTAGAAATAGAACGCCATTCTCTTGCCGGAATTTCAAAATTTGGAATAACCGTTAATATTGAAAAACCAATAGGGCTGAAAGAGCCTTCACTCAATCCGGCTAAAATTCAGAAACAAATCGGAAAAAAATTTCAAACACTTTCTGCTTTCATACTTAATTTAGAAGAATTAAAAGAATCGTTTTACAACCCTTTTTTCTTTGTTCATGTAAATATCATGCAAGCTGAGGGTGGTTTATATCCGTTTTCGATTGAAATGAGATTCTATCAACCCATAAAACTCAGTCTAAAAAATGATATGGAAAGCATGGCCTCAACATGGCATTCAGGATATGTTGGAATGGTGTCTTTCGATCGTACTGATGAAATTGCAGGCGTTGTTATTGAAGCAACCAAGGAATTTAAAGATGAATTTGAAAGGCTAAACCGATGAATATTGAAGACTATAGAAATTTTTGCCTTGCTTTTCTCGGGGTTACTGAGGGTTTTCCATTTGGGAAAGAAACTCATGTCTTCAAGGTTATGAATAAGATGTTCGCACTCACCAACATTGATGATTTTAAATTCATAAATCTGAAATGTGACCCTGAAAGAGCGATCATTTTGCGTGAACAGTATGACGGTATTTCACCCGGTTGGCATATGAATAAAGTTCACTGGAATTCGGTGAAGCCGTTCGGTGATGTTGCCGACGATCTGCTTAAAGAGCTAATCACACATTCTTATGAACTGGTGGCCGCTAGTTTACCTAATAAACTCAAAGAGGAACTTAAGCTTCTTTCTTAGACGTTTCATTTTTACTAGGGATTAGCCGCCCAAATGTTTTCTTCAAAAACCACGTGAAAAATTCTCGCTGTCCAAATATAGTTCCATAAATATATAAGAACACATTGTATAGTGGCAGAATAGTGACAACCCATATCAAAGCTCTTTGCCAAAACGGAAATTCATTTGTCACTCCCAGAAGATCAAAAACAAATTCTTTGGCATATAATGCTGTAAAACCGGTGCAAGCAAATACAATTAAAATTACAAAAACCTGAGATGTGCTTTCAATTCCCCAACGGGATTTCAGTTTGTCTATAACGTTCATTTATTTCTTTTTACGTTCTTTTTTTGGGGAGTTAACTCAACAATTAAACACCATTTAATGTTCAAAGTTAATTAAAAAAGAAACAATAAATGGCGATAAATGTTGCAATTACACTATTCAGGATTTAGCTTCCACCGCTAATAATTGAAGGACAAACTGAGTTGATTTTTGGGTTTTAAAAACAATAAATACCTAATTGAGTGTATAGGAACGTATTTTTTAGTTCTAGCTTATGGACTTTCGGGTGAAGCTATTGCAATAGGTTTCATGCTTAGTGCATTAATTTTTATTGGTGCTTTAGTTTCAGGCGCACACTATAACCCGGCGATAAGCATCGGAGCATTTTTTCTAAAGAAGTTAACCGGCACTGAATTACTTGGCTATATTAGTGCGCAGATAATCGGAGCTTTTCTAGCTGCTTCAACAGTTCTGCTTATCTCTTCGTTACCATTTTATGTTGAGTCGCCAATAAATTCCGGCTTTTACCAACAACTTGGTGTTGAAACCTTGCTTACTTTCGTACTCACACTTTCTGCCTTAGTTGCTTGGATAGGGAATCCATCACACAAAAGCGTAGCTACTTATTCGTTTGTTGTTGGCTTTACCTTGGTTGCACTTGTGATGATTGGGCAAAATATCTCCGGAGCTATTTTCAATCCTGCAATCTCAATAGGCGCCTCTATTCTTGATTATCTGCTTGGCGGAGCTTCGCATAAAGATATTTTCACATATACAATTGGCCCGATAGTTGGAGCATCTATCGCCGCATTTGTTTACAAGTTTACTATTGAGGAAGAGTATTAAGCGTAAAGCTAAAAGTGCTCCCTTCTCCAACTTTGCTTAACACAATGATCTTGGAATCGTGCGCCCTAAGAATTCCTTTCACTACGGCCAGCCCCAAACCGGTTCCTCCTTTATCGCGAGAACGAGCTTTATCCGTTCTGTAGAAACGATCGAATAATCTTTCTAAATGTTCTTCACTAATTCCAATTCCGGTATCCTGAACATTTACTGTAATGATGTCTCCCTTTTGTTCTGCTGTAAGAATAATCTCTCCGGTATTAGTGTATTTAATTGCATTTGAAATCAAATTCTCCATCACTTGCTCAATTTTATCCGGGTCTGCAAAGGCTTTGGAAGTAACATCTACTCTGGTTTTAATTGCAATATTTTTTTCTGCCGCTATTGGGGAGTGAATTTCTATCAAATTATCAACGAGAGCCGCTAAATCGAATTCTTTTTTCTGAATAAAGCTTCCATCGAAGTCATACCGCTGAAGCGTTTTTATATCTTCGAGCAAACGGGCAATTCTTTGAATCTGTCTTTTAGCTTGCTGATGGTATTGTGCCTTTTTTTCTTCTGAAAGGTCTTCCATCTCAATCATTTCTAACGATCCTGAAATTGTATGTAAGGGATTTCGGACTTCATGCGTGATATCAGCAAAAAACTGATTCTGCTTCTCATTCAATTTTTTGAGTTGTTCATTATCTGCCTTTAGCGTCCCTGCCATTTGATTCAGAGATTGAGCCAGAGTCCCAAATTCATCAGAGCGCTTTAAGTTGATCTCCCGATCTAAATTCCCATTCGAAATCTCAAGGGCGGCTTCTTTTAGTTGAGTTATCGGCTTTGATAAATATCGAGCAAAGAAAAAACTCACTATAATCACAACCAAAATAGACCCTATCATAGCTCCGTAAATCAAACGCCTAATACTAGCTTCTGCTGCATATAATTCATCTTTAGGTTGGCTAATCTTTAAATATCTGGCCGCCGTTTCATTACTTTGGATTCGTTCAAGCACGATCAAGTTTTCTAATTCTTCCTCATTTATAACAAGTGGTTTTCCTGTTTCAATTAATGTTTTCTGAACCTCATCATTCAAAAACTCATTAGCGTCCACAAAGCCTGTATCAGGATAACTTAACAGCTGATCTCCTGCCGAATCAAATACAGCTATGTTATAGCCTGTAAGATCTGCTACAAATTTCACTTTGTTGTAAAGATTATTTTCCTGCCCGGTTCCTTCGAAAGAAATAGCAAAGGTGTGAGAATCACTTTCAAATTTTTGTATGGCTTCGTTCAATAAAAATGAACGGATACTTAAAATAGCATAAGAGCTGATCACAATAACCCCAATGCTAAGCAGTGTTATGTACGTTACCGCTAATTTTGATTGAATGTTCATCTTTTCAGGTACTTGCGGTTAAAGCCGTATCCTACACTCCTGTAGGTTTTAATCAGTTTCTCCGCATCCTTCATTTTTATTCGCAGGTTTTTGATATGCACATCAACCGTTCGATCAAAAATATATTTTTCCTCATCCGTTATGTGTTTTAGAATATCTGCTCTTGAATACACCAGTTTTGGATACTTAAAAAATAACTCAGCAATTATATACTCTGTATGAGTTAAGTCTATCAATTGCTTATTAATAAACATCTGTTTGGTTTCTGTATCCAAATAAACATGCTCATATTTTAACCAATGTGCTTTTTCCGGATTCATTCTCCTCAACTGAGATTCAATTCTGGCTTTGATCAAATTAAGCCCTGCGGGTTTTTTGATGTAATCATCAGCACCAAGATTCAACCCCTCAATTTCATCGATCTCTTCATCTCTGGCCGTTAAAAATAATACCGGTATATCAGACAGCACAGGATGCTCCCGAATGTGTTTGCAGATATCTTTACCGTCATGATGAGGCACCATAATATCTAAAATTGCGAGGTCGATATTGTGAGCTTGCTCTTCGATAAACTCGAGCGCTTTTTTCCCATCTTTTGCCCATAACACATCGTAATCCTTCAGCTCTAAAAAATTGGCGAGCATCTCCCCTGATTCAATCTCGTCTTCAACAAGTAAAATGGTTTTTGCATTCGTCATAGTTCACATATACATTTAAGTTCGTTGTGAAAATACTAATAACCTGAGTTCCCACAAAGTGATGAGCTCGGCAGATTCTAAGAACTATTTCAATAAGCGTTAAATCAACTTACATTAGGAGTCACTCAGGTTAATATTAATACTTCAAATTTAATTGAATGACTTACATATTCATTCAATAACTTTTCTTGATGAAATACAGTAATAAAACAGTTTGGATAACCGGGGCCTCATCCGGAATTGGGGAAGCATTAGCTAAAGCTTATTACCGGGACGGAGCGAATCTCATCCTTTCTTCTCGCAGGCAACAAGCCCTGGAAGAGGTAAAAACTATGCTCGGTGGAGATGGCTCAAGAATAAAAGTGCTCACTCTGGATCTTGCCCAATCTGATACTTTTGCTACAAAAACCGCCGATGCTCTTTCTTTTTTTGGGTCTATCGATGTGCTTGTGAATAATGGAGGGATCAGCCAACGCTCACTTTTTGAAGAGACTGATTTGGATACTGTTCGAAAAATTATGGAAGTAAATTATTTCGGATCTGTAGGGTTAACCCGAGAAGTGATTCCTCACATGATCAGCAGAAAAAGTGGGCACATTGTGGTTACAAGTAGTGTAGCCGGGAAAATTGGCACTAAATACCGAACCGCCTATGCAGGAAGTAAACACGCAGTTCAGGGATTTTTCGATTCATTACGACAAGAAATGTACGAGCATAATATTGCCGTGACCTTAATCTGTCCCGGACCGATAAAAACCAATATCACAAAAAATGCTTTAACAGGTGATGGTTCTTCGTTCGGGAAAATGGGCGACTTGCATGATACCGCTATGGATGCTAATGAAATGGTGGTAAAAATTTGGAGAAAACTCAGCTCTCAAAAAGAAGAAATTATTATCTCAAGTTGGAAAGAACGCATGGCACTTTTGGTGAAAAAAATCTCCCCTCAGCTGTTGAACAGAATTTTAAAGAACAGTAAAGTTGTGTAGATGTTAACTATGAGAAAATTACTCGGGGTTCTTTTTATTGGGAGTAGTGTACTGTTTTCAGCTTGTTCAAAAAAAATGAGCCCTGACACAACTTTACCGCCTGAGATTGAAGAATCAACTCCGAAATGTTCTGAAAAAATTGTCTTTTTCTCTTCCCGAACCAATAATGGAGATTTATACGCTTTTGATCCGATTTCATTGGAAACGAACGAATTTTTGATTGCAGATTCGGCAATCGGTGCGCCCGTTTTTAATAAATTCAGGAGTTCACTAGTATTTGCGCAACAAAGCTCTAAAGGAAGAGACCTTTACAGTAAGAATATCAACACCGGAGACATAACATTTTTGATTCCAAATCCTGCGGAAGATGAAGTACCGGATTGGTCGCCCACTGAAAATAAGATCGTTTACTCTTTGAGGAATCATCTTCAAAGTTATTCTCTGATTGTTCGTTTTTTAGATAACGGAGAAGAATTAGTGCTTTTTGAAAATGCTTTGCAAGCTTTTGATCCTGTATTGAGCCCGAATGGTTCTCAAATCGCTTTCGTACTTACTGATTCAACTACAAATGCCGATATTGCTGTCATCAATGTTGACGGTACTGGGTTTAAAAATCTCACCAATAATTCGAAGCTACACGGGCATCCCGAGTGGAGTCCTGATGGAAGTACAGTACTCTTTTACATTTCTAAAAATGGAAATGCTGATCTTTACACTTTTGAGTTAGAGACAAACACACTTACCCAACTCACATTCGATTCTGCTAACCAACTAGTAGGAAGGTTTTCATCCGATGGTAAAAAGATCGCTTATGGTGGATTTTTTGAAGGTGATTGGGAAATTTTTATGATGGACTCAGATGGAAATAATAAAGAACAAGTTACTTTTAATCCTGGTTTTGATGGCGATCCTGTTTGGATACCTTGTAACTAGTGTAAAGTCAATGTTCAGATGTCGTAAAACACTTGGCAGCTTTTAAACTAAATGGTTTACGAAAAATTACAATAGCCTAAAAACCTAACACCCTAAGTTCCCACAAAGTGATGCCCTCGGCAAATTCTAACTTAGGCTAAAAATAACGCCACCTCTCAAGTTAGACAAGGGGTTGCAACCCCTTGGAGCTTCTCTAATCTGATCAGTTTGACGCAAAAACATCTGTTTACGTATGCAAAATTTACCGACTTCTTTAATAACGTAGATGCTTATGCCAAAGAATTTGTCAAGAACAAAGGAAATCCCATTCAATCTCAAACAAAATTAGAGTTTCAATAAGTAGCATACAAAAGGGGGCTTACTTTTAGGGTGTGACTGTTTTACGGCAGTTTTGTTGGGAAGAATCTTTATATTTCTTTCTTTTTGAGTTTTATTGGACGACAATAATTTTAAATTTACTTTCTGTTTAATGTAAAAACTTTTCAGAGAGAGAAGAAAACTTAGCATATCTGCTTCTTTTTTTTACATTGAGCTATATTAACTAATCGGAGACCTCAATGAAAAAAGCTTATATATTTTTTTGCGCACTGTTTTTTGTGATGACTGCATCGGAATTAGCGCAAGCACAAGGCACCCAACTATTACGTGAACCCACAATTTCAGATAAATATATCGTTTTTGTACATGCTAACGATCTTTGGAAAGTGGATAGAAACGGTGGAGATGCGGTGAGATTAAGCAGTAACATAGGGGAAGAATCGTATCCACATTTTTCACCAGACGGAAAGACGATTGCTTTTACAGGACAATACGATGGAAATTCAGATGTGTATTTGGTTTCAGTTGAAGGAGGCGAACCGACAAGGCTAACCTGGCATCCCGGAGCTGATATGGTTACAGGATGGACACCGGATGGAAAATCCGTATTGTTCCGTTCAGGTCGTGCAGGATATCCTACGGGAACGAACCGAATTTGGAAAGTTAAAACTTCAGGAGGAATG
Organism: uncultured Balneola sp.; assembly: GCA_963975485.1. Taxonomy (GTDB): domain Bacteria; phylum Bacteroidota; class Rhodothermia; order Balneolales; family Balneolaceae; genus Balneola. The sequence continues at coordinate 33,561 of CAXBHO010000024.1, forward strand.
GCTGATGTGCTTCCGATTCCCAGAGCAGCAGAAGGAGAAATTTCAGCAGATGGAAAGTACATAGCGTATAACCCAATCACTTTTTGGGATGCGGAGTGGAGAAATTATCGCGGAGGTCAGGCACAACCTATCTGGATTGTGGATTTAAAAACATTCGATCTAAAGCAAACTCCAAGAACGGATAATGAACGGCATGTAGATCCGGTATGGTATAAAGGAAAAGTATTCTTTCTTTCTGAAAGAGACTTCGCAAATAACATCTGGTCATTTGATCCAAAAACAGATGAATTGAAGCAATGGACATTTCATGCTGCTTTTGATGTAAAAAGTATTGATGCCGGCCCTGATATGATTGTGTATGAGCAGGGGGGATATTTACATCACCTAAATCCTACAAACGGCAACACAAAACAGTTAGCAATTACCGTAAAAGGAGATATGAGTTGGGCAAGAGAGCGCTGGGAAGATGTATCTGCTCGGAGTCTTACAAATCCACAATTATCACCAACCGGAAAAAGAGCTTTGTTTGAATATAGGGGGGATATTTTTACGGTACCTAAAGAAGAAGGAACTTGGAGAAATTTAACCAATTCTTCGGGTGCTGCTGATCGATATCCGATTTGGTCGCCGGATGGTTCGCAGATAGCTTGGTTTTCTGATGAAAGTGGAGAATATCAGTTAGTGATATCAGATCAATTTGGATTGAAAGAAAAGAGAAAGATTTCACTTCCTAATCCAACTTTTTATTTCAAGCCGGCATGGTCTCCTGATGGGAAACATATTGCTTACACAGATACAGACTATAATTTATGGAACGTAAATTTAGAATCAGGTAAAGCCACAAAAATTGACACCGATAGCTATGCACATCCAAATAGAACGCTAAATCCGGTTTGGTCTCCTGACAGTAAGTGGGTGGCTTATGTGAAGCTACTAAAAAGCCAATTTAAAGTAGTAATGGCACACAATATTGAAACTGGGAAAACACATCAACTTACGGATGGGATGTCAGATTCAGTGACGCCGGTATGGGACAAAAATGGAAAGTATTTGTATTTCCTTTCTAGCACAAATTATGGGTTGTCTTCCGGTTGGTTGGATATGAGTTCGTATAATACTCCCACAACTTATGCGCTTTATATGATTATCCTTTCAAAAGATGACCCCTCACCATTTTTACCTGTAAGTGATGATGAATCAGCTTCTTTAGAATCAGATAAAAAAGAAAAGTCTGAGGAAGTTACAGTGAATATCGACATAGAGAACATTGCCAATCGAATTATTAGTATCGATGTTCCCGATCGGAATTATACGGGATTAATTGCAGGTCCTGAAGACCATGTGTTTTATACCGAAGTTGTTCCCAATGAAGACGTAAAACTAAACAGATATAGTATTAAAGATAAGAAAGCAATTACTTTTCTAAGTTCTGTAAATTCAGCCACAGTCTCGGAAGACAGAAAGAATTTGCTCTATAATACCGGGGGTTCATGGGGAATTGTTGAAACTACTGGCAATGAAAAGAAAGCAGGTGATGGGAAACTTTCTTTAAATGGAATGAAAGTAAAGGTAAATCCTCAGGCAGAAGCACATCAGATTTTTAGAGAAGGATGGCGATTTATGCGTGATTTTCTGTACGTAGACAATGTTCATGGTGCGCCGTGGGATAAAGTTTATGAATGGTATTCTCCTTGGATTGATCATGTAAAACATCGATCTGATCTGAATTATGTGGTCGATATTATGAGTGGAGAGGTAGCAATCGGCCATTCTTATGTTTCCGGTGGAGATTATCCTGATTTAGAAAATGTACCGGCCGGATTATTAGGAGCGGATATTTCCCTTCAAAATGGAGCATATCGTATTGATAAGATATATACCGGAGAAAACTGGAATCCTAACGTTCAGGGACCTTTAGCAATTCCCGGAATAGATGTGAAAGAAGGTGATTACATTCTGGAAGTAAATGGAAAATCTGTTGAAAAGAGTGCTAACTTCTTCAGCTATTTTGAAGGTACAGTAGGCCGGCAGGTGACTTTACTCGTAAACGATAAGCCGGATAAAAACGGAGCTCATCAAATAACGACCATTCCCATTTCTAACGAAAGCGCATTGAGAAGTTGGGATTGGGTTGAAGGAAATCGACGAAAAGTGGACGAAATGTCAGACGGTAAACTTGCTTATGTTTGGGTTCCTAATACCGGAAGCGGAGGATACACCTATTTCAACAGATATTATTTTGCTCAGCAGGATAAAAGAGGAGCGATTATTGACGAAAGAAATAATGGGGGAGGATCTGCTGCTGATTACATTGTAGATGTTTTGAGCAGAGAAGTTCAAGGATTCTTTAACAGCAAAGCGGGAGACAGATACCCTTTTACATCTCCAGGAGCAGGACTTTGGGGACCAAAAGTGATGATAATTAATGAACGAGCAGGATCAGGTGGAGATTTGTTGCCTTTCCTTTTCAGGCAACGAGAAGTTGGTCCTTTAGTAGGCGCTAAAACTTGGGGTGGCTTAGTTGGTACCTGGGATACTCCACGATTTATTGATGGAGGACGAATGGTTGCTCCACGTGGAGGTTTTTATAATCTGGATGGAGAATGGGATGTAGAAGGTATTGGTATATCTCCTGATATTGAAGTAATGCAAACGCCAAAAGAAGTTATTAATGGAAGAGATCCGCAGTTGGAAAGAGCGGTTCAAGAAGCACTTGAGTTACTGAAAAACTATGAATATCCGGTATTACCAACGCCAAAAGATCCGGTTAGGTGGAAAAGACCAGAGAAGAAAAACTGATTGGTTCTACCACGAATGTTGTGGAATTGCTAAATTAGCAATAAAAATGTTTTCAGAACAGTTCTTTGATGTGTTATTAAATTTTGGAGATGATTGGAAAGTAGAGGATGTAAAAGTAAACTTTCTTATCCAAGAAGTTAATGTTTTTGTTTCCTTTATTGGTAAAAAAGCAGAATGTCCAGATAGTTTAGAGATGTGTACGGTATATGACCATAGAGAAAACCGCAGATGGCGCCATTTGGACACGATGCAGTTTAAGACCTTTATAAACTGCCGCATTCCAAGAGTAAAGTCTTCCTTGGGCGCAAGGACCATTAAAGTACCCTGGGCAGATAATTATGAGCGCCACACTTATCTATTTGAGCGCTTAGCCATTGATCTGCTTAAAGCCACCAAGAACCAAACACAAACAGCCCGGTTTTAGATTGTGGCTTTAATGTGGTCACCCGTATTATCCATCTTTCTGTTGATCGAGGCATGGAACGCCGCCCTAAAGATGTTGCTTTTACCAATTTGGTTCTACAGGAAACCTTGTGGGTAAATATAGGAGGTTGTACTTTTGAATAAAAA
>CAXBHO010000025.1:0-36364 GCA_963975485.1 uncultured Balneola sp.
GAAATCAATTATGCAGCTTGATAAAATCTCGTTTAATAGCCGTCAGGTTAATAATGCATACATGTAATACAATATTATGAACCCCGTATTTAAACTTTTACTTCTCATCCTATTTGTTTGGAGTGGCTGTGCGGAAAATTCCGTTGAGCCAGAGGAAGAGCTTCCTCCAATTGTTCCTATTACCTCTAACAATATTATACCTCTTGCAATTGGAAACCAATGGACCTATGTAGATTCTCTTTTTTATGAAGACACCGTGCTGGTTGAAACCTACACTGTTCGCATACAATCTAAACGGCATATTGAAGACGAAGAATATATTGATCGTAATCTTGTGTGGTGGAAGTTTAATGGACGTTTTAATCCCTCAATAACCGCTGTTGAATTTGCTTCGAAGGGCGACACTTTGTATAGCTTGCAAGAATCCCCTGGTGGTACGCCTCCTAATTTTGAACTTGTTTCAATAAGCCCAATTGAATATATCATTCCTGAAGGAATTGATACTATCTCTTTTGATGCAACATATGCTGGCGATGGCGCTTATGTCAAAAAAATCATAAAGCTCAATGGTCCAATTTCATTCGCAAACGAAACAAGAACCGGTTACTTATATCTTTCTTACGATGCCTTTTTTTATCATACTGAACTATTCGTTCCTGAAGTTGGAATGGTATTTTTGGAAATAGTTAATGACACAATAATATCAGGGCAAGACTGGATAAATAGAAAAATTATATTAACCGACTTCACGCTTGAGCTCCCTGATTAAAATTTTGTTTTAAACTTTAAAAAACTGGTATATAATATGAAACCGCTAGCATTCTATTTCTTTAGCCTCATTACACTCTTACCATTAGTTGCCTTAGGACAAAATCAAGTATTAATTGATTATGTAGATGCGCAAAGAATTCAACTTAATGAGAAACAGCAACGCTTGTTGGATGTAATTACTGACCGACCGGAATCAAAAAATGTACGATTAATTCAAATTGCATCTCCTGAACAGGTTAAAAACACCTCATTGATCAAGCTGAATTTGTATCAACGAGAAGTGATGGACGTGCAAAATAAAAATATACGGACTACAACTGATGGTGCTGTTATTTGGGAGGGTAAAACGGATGATCCAACAGCAACTTTTCTTTTCGTGGTTTCGGAGAACAATGAAGTTTCAGGATTTATTATTTCAAGATCACTTAACTATGCTATAGAACCTTTAACCGATGGAATACAGGCACTTATTGAAATAGATGCTACCAAATTCGCGCCTGAAGGTGAGCCGATAGAGGTTGAACAAAGCAAAGAGGATAAAAATAAAGCTGCTAAAAATTTTAGTACATCAGATGAAATAGATGTATTGGTCGCTTATACAAATAGAGCAAAATTAAACTCAGGAAATATTGATAACCTTATTGATGGTTCTTCCGCTTTAGCAAACGGGTCTTTTTCGAATAGTTCGATTTCTGCTACGCTTAATATCGTGAAAAAAGTAGAGGTCAATTATTTAGAGAGCGGAAGCTTTGCAACCGATTTAATTGCGTTAAGAAACAAAACAGATGGTGAAATGGATAATATCCACACCCTTAGAGAACAATATGGGGCGGACCTAGTGGTACTAATTTTAGGCTCCGGTGATTTTTGTGGTAAGGCATTTATTCCCTCTTCCTTTTCTACTGCGTTCTCAGTGGTTGAATATAGTTGTGCGGGCAACGGATTAACATTTGCTCACGAAATTGGTCATAATTTAGGCGCGGCTCACGATCTGGCACATGCAAATGTTTCTGCTTTTTCTTACGGACATGGATATAAAGATTTAAACTGGAGAACTATTATGGCGAGCAATTTGCTGCCAGAAAACCGCATCAATTATTGGTCAAATCCTGAAATTGATTTTGTAGTTCCCGGTCAAGGTTCTGTGCCAATGGGCACTGTAACAGACGAAGATAACGCCCGAGTGTGGGACGAGAGAAAGTCTACTGTCTCTGGATTTAACCCTAAAAAGCCTGAAGTTTCAATTTCTGGCCCCACAACAATGGATGAAGGTGACTCCGAAACTTGGATCGCAAATGTGACCGGCAAAGCCCCCCTTTATTCCTATGTGTGGGAGCGGGAAATAAATGGGACTAGTACACAGGTAAGTACATCATCGTCTTACACAGGAATTCAAAATGATAATTTGGTTCTACCATTATTTGTGTGGGTAAAGATTTAACCCTCCGAGAAAAAAAAGTATTGCACTTCTAAAATTCTTAAAAGTTCTATACCCTCTACCTGCCGTTTTTATTTCTTATATTTTTCCGTTTAGTCTTTCGGCCATAGCGTTGGAGAAATTTTCTGTTAGCGCATAGCTAAAATCATCAATCAACGGCTGGGACCTTTTGCTGAAGCTTGGGGATACAGCCTGGATGTTGGCGCACAACTCCAAACTGATATTGTAGATTTTGGGGTTTCGATTCGGGATTTCACCACTATGCAAAAGATGTGGGAAGTAGATGAATCCAAGTTTGCGGGTTTTCAGGAAGTTTTTGATGATTCCATCCCAAGCGGACAAAATGAGTATGTGCTTCCATCTATAAAACTAGGTGTTTCTAAGAACTTTGTATTCAATGATTTCGACCTGATAACAGCTATTGACACCGATCTTCTTTTCGAAAATCGACAAGCTTATTACATAAACGCCGGTAAAATGAGTATAGAGCCTCATGTTGGAGCCGAACTCACCTATAAAGATATTATTAGTTTCAGAACAGGAGTAACTGATTTTATTACCGATCCGGAAGGCGGATTTTCAGTTTCCCCGACGCTGGGATTGGGACTTCAGTTCATGAAATTCAATCTGGATTATGGATTTGCCAGTTTTGCGGGAACTTCCAGTAATTTGGGTTACACGCATCGCATTTCATTGCAGTATAGATTTGGAAACTAAAAAGCTTACTACTCAGGCTTAGAAAAATCCATAATGTATGTTTCTTCATCAACCTTGTAAAAATAAACATCGGATCTTCCATACTCTTCAAGATGCTCTTTGGTAACAAATTGTCCGTTAGAAAGACCAAGTCTATTTCTGAAATACTCTCCCAATAGGCTGTTATTATGCGGCGTTTCAATCGCTGTTCCTAATTCATTTTTTTGAGCTCTAGTACAAACGAAGTGTTTATTGTCGTCAGTTTGTACTGTAAAATGTTTTCCTTTGGTTGGAAAAAAATCACTATTGTAGATTTTTGGTCTTAACTGAATATATGCTTCATTCAAATTTCTAGTATAACCTTCTTTTGTTCTGTGTCCCCAGTTTAGACCCGCAGAATTTTGGACTTCCCCTTTCTTAGTTATAAGTGGAACATTTATAGATTTTAATCCATTGTCAGTATTTCCTTCACTACTCTTTTGAGTCAATTTTACAGAGCCTTGGAGTCGTGAATATTTTTGGGGTTTATATATCGAAATATGATTTTCTATATCATGAGAATTACAAAAAATTGTGCTCGCCTCTATTCTCTCAAAGTATTCAATAGCCTTAACTGAATCGCACTCTGTTAGTATTTCATGATGTCTTTCATTAAACGCAGTTTGAGAGTAATTCGCAGACCCCATATACGCCTCGCTATAACTTTGTTTATTACGCCACAGATATAGTTTTGAATGGACTGGTTTATTAATATGGACATAGCTACACTTAAATATCCCATCAAATTCTTCTTCCATTAATTTCACAAAAGTTTTATGATTCGCAATATCAATACCGTCCCTTTTTGTCATTCCAACAATTAATCTGACATTAATTTCTCTTCCCAATGACAAAACATCACTGATATGATGAAAGCACATAGCTGATGTTGCATAGCCAGAAACAATTAAAAGTTCATCTGATTTTTTAGATGGGTCAATCAGAATTTTTTGGTAAAGATCTGTTGAATACATTATCAGGAAACTTGCTCTAAGTATTCTTCGGAAGGTTCTAACAACCTTGGGGCAATAGATAGGTTCGGAGATACTGATTTATACTCAACTCCAGCGATCGTTTTGAGAATAGATTCGAATATAATTTTTACACCTTTTGGAGGAACGGCCATTCCAATTTGCTTTCTAACACTTTCTTTCGACCCACAAAAAACAAAGTCATCAGGAAAAGTTTGCAACCTTGCTCTTTCTCTATTTGTTAATGCTCTTGGTTCTTCCCAATGATAAACGTGTGTACCCCCTCCACCACTTCCAGTAACAGTATAAGCTGGTTTTTCAGGATCAAGACGTTTATAAATTTGACTTATTTTTGCTCCTCTGACATTTAAAGAAAGGTGTTCAGGCAAATCTGCTGTAAATGCATTTTCTCCAGGTTTAATATGCTTTAGTCGTTCTACTACTGTCTTTGCATGATTAGTAAATTCGTTATTGGGTGCGTCTTGAGGGATTGGAGGATTTTCAATTGCTGACTTGGATGTAATATCTACTTTACTGAAATCAATTGGAGCTGGTACTTTGAAATTTAACCCTAAATCATTCCTTAAACCAACAATTATAATTCTATGTCTTGCCTGTGGCACACCGTATTTTTCAAATTTATATAAATGTGGAACTATTCTATAACCAGCATTCATCATTTCTTCAAGAATCGTTTCAAATGTTTTGCCGTCATTTGAATTTCTTAGCCCACCGACATTTTCTGCCAAGAAAAATAATGGTTTAAACATCTTAAGTGCTTTAATGCCAAAAGAATATAACGGTCCATAAACGCCCTCAATCCCTTTCTGTTCACCTACTATACTAAAATCATTACATGGAAATCCAAAAGCCAGTCCATCAATTTCCGATATTGATTTTAGCTTTCTAAAATCAAGTTTTCGAATGTCTTTACATACTACAGATTTTGGATTCTCAAAGCAGATATTTCTTCTATAAGTCTCACAGGAATCTTTATCAAAGTCATTAGCCCAAACGTGAGATATTTTAAATTCTTTTGACCCATGAGCCAATGTAGATGTTTTTGCAGCAATACCTATACCACCTGGCCCCGAAAAAAGTTCTCCGAGCTTAAAGTTAGTTTTATTAGTCATGTCGTAAATCTAATTAAGATTAATCAAAAAAGCAGCTTTTAAAACAAAAAAATATTATTTAATATTCATACACATATAATACACATAATTTAGTTTTTATTTAAATCAAAATACAATCTTGCGAATAATACTCCTCGGTCCAACGGCATCCGGCAAAACAGAACTCTCTCTTCAGGTTGCTGAAGAGCTTGGAATTCCTATCATTTCTGTGGATTCTCGTCAGTGCTACAAGCATTTAGATATTGGTACTGCAAAACCAAATCAAGAAGAATTAGACAGAGTAAGGCATTACAACATTTCAAATCTTGAATTGGATGAAGCTGATTCCGCTCAGGCATTTTCAGAACGCGCCGAAGGTTGGGAGCAAGAAATTCTTACTGCTCATGAGCATTCTTTTTTTGTTGGGGGAAGTACGCTTCATTTGCAAAGCCTCGTCCGTCCTATAGATGATATTCCATCATCGGATGAAGAAAATATTACTGAAATAGAAGCTCAAATTGAAAGCAATGGAATTGAGTCTGTTTATGAAAAACTTAAGGCGGTTGATCCTGACTATGTGAAAACCATGGATGGAATGAATCGCCAGCGCATAATTCGTGCTCTCGATGTGTGGATGCAAACAGGAAAGCCTTTTAGTTCTTTTCATTCAAATAAAGAATTTCAACTTCCTGAAAATACACTGGTATTTGGATTACAAAGAGAGCGCCAAAATTTGTATGATCGCATCAATCTAAGAGTGGAGAATATGATTGAACACGGTTTGATTGCTGAAACACAACAGGTTCTTGATATGGGTTACAGCAAAGACTTACAACCTTTAAACGCCGTTGGATATCGGGAAATAATTTCCGTTCTACATTCAGAAATGGATCTGCATGTAGCCATCGAAAAGATTAAAACCCAAACACGGCGATATGCCAAAAGGCAGCTTACCTGGTTCAGAAGATGGGATTTTATACAGTGGTTACCGGCTGATAAAAAAAATATCCAACAAATGAAAGAAATTATACTTTCTCATTTAGTAGCTAAGCAATAGAAACCGTAAATTTAGGCTCATTTTAAAATTCCTCATTCATGTATAAAGCAAAAGTAAACGTTACTCTTCGTCCTTCTATTCTAGATCCTAAAGGGAAGGCCACACATCATGCGCTTCAAAACCTGGGATTGAACGATGTTCAACAAGTTAGAATTGGAAAATTTATTGAATTAGATGTTGACGCTGAAAGTAAAGATGCCGCTACTAAGATTGTAGAATCTGCCTGTGCTCAATTATTAGCGAATGAAGTAATGGAAGATTACGAGATCACATTCGATAATTAATGAGAATATCAGCTCAACTTACTAACTCAGACGTTTTAGTTGCTGATGTTGATGAGCTGATCAAGACCGAAGAACAGGTTGAAGAGAGCATCGACACTCCTTGGCGCTTGTTTTTATTTGATGACGACATTCACACTTTTGATGAAGTCATCGAGCAGATTATGAAAGCAAAAGGGTGTAATCGTTCTGTAGCTCAGGATCTAACTTTTCAGGTACACAATAATGGCAAAGCTCTAATACATGAAGGTGAATTTGTAGAATGCTTAAAAATGGAAGGTGTGTTAAAAGAAATTCAACTTGTAACCGAAATAAGAGGTTAACGTGGCAACATTTGGTGTAATAGTATTTCCGGGCTCTAATTGTGATCATGATGCATATCACGCAATGAAGCACATCATGAATAGTGATGTTAAATTCCTTTGGCATAAGGACACTGATCTTTCAGAAATAGATTTCTTGATTGTGCCCGGCGGATTTTCGTACGGCGATTATCTTCGCTCAGGTGCTATTGCTCGTTTTTCTCCGATCATGCAGGAAGTGGTGAAATTTGCAGAAAAAGGCGGGCCTGTTTTAGGTATTTGCAATGGTTTTCAAATTTTACTCGAAGCCGGCTTGATTCCGGGCGCCATGATGCACAATCAGGATCTTCGTTTTGTTTGCAAGAATGTCTTCATCCGTTGTGAAACTACAGATTCTTTGTTTACCGATTCCTTAACCAAAGGGCAGGTTTTTGATATTCCTGTATCTCATGGAGAAGGGAATTATCACATTAATGAATCCGGTTTGAAATCTCTTCAAGATAACGATCAGATCTTATTCAGATATTCTGATGCAAAGGGAAATCTAACTGAACAAGCTAATTTTAATGGTTCGATCGATCATATTGCCGGAATTACTAATGATGGCCGTAATGTGCTGGGAATGATGCCGCATCCTGAACGAGCAATGGAAAAGCTGTTGGGCTCGAGCGATGGTAAAATCATCTTTGATTCTATTCTCCATTCCTTGTCAGTAGCTTAAGATTTAGTACCTTAACTGAATCATGAGTGATCATACACAAACAGATTTAACATTACATAGCGAAAAACTTGTTAAGCGGTACAGAAAAAGAACCGTTGTTAACGAAGTTTCCATTAATGTGAAGCAAGGTGAGATCGTAGGATTGCTTGGCCCCAACGGCGCCGGAAAAACAACAACTTTCTATATGATGGTGGGATTGGTAACACCAAATTCCGGAAAGATATTTTTGAATGATACCAACATCACCAAAAAGCCCATGTATAAACGAGCGCGCATGGGCGTTGGTTATTTAGCACAGGAAGCGAGTGTATTTCGAAATTTGACTGTTCGTGAAAATTTAGAATCTATTCTTCAATTCTTTTCAATGCCATCAAAAGAAATAAAGCAACGTGTTGATAAGCTAATTGAAGAGTTTGGTCTTCATAAAGTTGTTGATAGCAAAGGGTATTCTCTTTCAGGTGGTGAGCGTAGAAGAACAGAAATTGCCAGAGCTTTAGTTACAGAACCAAAATTTATTTTACTTGATGAACCCTTTGCCGGTGTTGATCCTATTGCTGTTGAAGATATTCAAGATATTGTATCGCAACTCACCAAGCAAAACATTGGAATTCTAATTACTGACCATAATGTGCATGAAACGCTAGCCATTACAGATCGTGCTTATTTGATGTTTGAAGGAAATATTTTGATGGAAGGTACAGCAGACGTTCTTGCAGAAAATGAAGATGCGAAAAAGCTTTACTTGGGCGAACAATTTAAATTAGACCGATATAAAAACGATTAATAAACTCTATTTACTATGAAAGAAATAACCGTTCAGGAATTAAAGGAAAAGAAAGAATCCGGAGAGGACTTTTTCCTCTTAGATGTACGCGAAGGCTTTGAATATATGGTATCTAATTTGGATGGCGAACACATTCCTTTGGGAGATTTACCAAATCGAGTTGATGAAATCAAAAATCACAAAGATGCTGAAGTTGTGGTTCTGTGTCGCTCCGGTGGCCGAAGTGGAAAAGCTGTAGAATTTCTAGAGAAAGAAGGTTTCTCTAATATTTATAATCTAAAAGGCGGCATCACGGCTTGGTCGAAAGAAATAGACACTTCACTTCCGGTAGCTTAAAAAAACGATCTCATAAATTTAGAGATCGGTCTCACTATTAATTACTACCTGCAATCTGATTTAATAATTCTTGGTTGCTTTCCGTGTTTCCTAACACTTTCAAAAGACCTAGCATGGATTCTTTTGGTGATTTTTTTAGTAAATATCGGCGAACCATATTTCGTTCTTCCAAAGAATCTGTAATGAATTTTTCTTCATTTCTGGTTCCTGAAGCAGTGATGTTTATGGCAGGGTAAATACGATCATTAGCTAATTCTCTATCCAGAACTAATTCCATATTTCCGGTTCCTTTAAACTCTTCAAAAATCAAGTCATCCATTCGAGAGTTTGTTTCTATCAAGCATGTAGCAATAATAGTCAAAGAACCACCGCCTTCAATTTTTCGAGCTGAGCCAAATATCTTTTTAGGAACTTCTAATGCTCTTATGTCCAATCCACCCGATAGCGTCCTTCCGCTATTTGTCTGAATTGCATTATAAGCTCTGCCAAGCCTTGTCAGCGAGTCTATTAACAGAACAGAGTCTTGTCCCATCTCTGCCTTTCGCTTTGCATATCCTAGAGCCATTTCAGTAATACGGATGTGGCTTTCGGTCTTATTATCGTTTGAGGATGCGAACACTTCTGCATCAGTTGAGCGAATAAAGTCTGTTACCTCTTCCGGCCGCTCATCAACAAGTAACACACTTAAAGGAATATCGGGATGATTTTCTGTAATGCTTTTTGCAATCTGTTTAAGTATCACCGTTTTTCCTGTTCTAGGAGGAGCTACGATTAGCGCTCTTTGACCTTTTCCAATAGGAGCAACAAGATCAATTACTCTCATCTCAATATTATCTGAAGGCTCACCAAGTTTAATCCACTCAACCGGCATAATGGGCGTTTGCCGTTCAAAACGGCTTGACTTAGTCCACGCTTCTTTCTCTTCTCTGTTTATCCGATCTACCGAACAAACATGTTTATTTCCTTTTTTATCTTCCTCGAACTCGCCTTCTAAGATAAGTCCGGGCCGAAGATCTAATGACTTCACTTCTTCAGGTTTCAAAAAAGGATCTTGAGGGCTGTAACTGAATTCATAGTCCAGTTTTCTAATTAAACCCCATCCTTTTTCATTGATCTCCAAAACTCCGGCATATCTACCGGAAACCCCTAGATTTTCCTTCCAATAGAATTTAGGAATAAAGACATTGCCGCCTTTACTTCTATTCTTATTGTTTCTGTTATTATTACTGTTATTGCGGTTTTTATAGTTTTTTCTGTTCCGTGCCATATAAATATTTGTTGGTCTCCTCTTCGTAAAAGAAGCGTTATTTCAATAAATGTTGGAAATACAAAGGAGAGCGAAGTAAAAAATAACGATGCCCAGATTAGAGCACCGTTGAATTAGTTAGGTATGAAAATATACAAATGTTTTTGCCGATAGCAAATTATCTAACGGTAGTAGTTTTGTTGATCCAGCTATAGCATGGATCTACTGAACCGTCAATTTTAACTTTTTGTCCGTCTTTTAGGTTGTCTAAGCGCAAGAATTTGTCCTCGCCGGTTGGCGTTACCGCTTCATAATTACCTAACTGCGAATTTACATTATTTGCTACTGATGGATCTTTTGCTTTAGCCATGTTTAAATAATCAATAACCAACCAATATACCATTCTGTCTTTAGCTTCTAATTTTCTATCAGCTGTACAATTAGTTACTTGTGTAGCATAGATTCTTGCTTTATTAATATAAGCTTGACCATAGTTTGGATCTATTTTAATAGCTGCGTCAACATAACCATCTGCCGTTTTAATATCTCCCTGATTGATATAAGCATCAGCAAGATTCAAGTTTATCTGCTTTTTATTATTATCTGATTTAGCCAATTTTAGAGCTTCTTTATAAAGCTTAATAGCTTCTCCATAACGCGCATTACTATTTTCTGTTTCAGCTAATGCTCTTGCACTTTCAAAAGTAGGCTGTACTTTGTGTAAAATTCTTCGAATTTTAGTTAACTCGGCTTGGTTACCTTGATTTTTATAAGCTTGTTCTAAAGCTTTTAATGCTTCAATATTTTGAGGCTTTGCTTCCAATATAGGCTTATAGTAAGCTATAACGTCTTCAGGGTTTTCAAATAAATCCTTCTGGTAATTATTGATTTTCTCTACTAAATCACCTGTTGCATACTTAGAAGCCTCATTAATTATTTCTTGAGCTTTTTCTCTCTCGCCTTTATTTACATAGTTTCTAAGTAAATTATCTACATAGTAACCTCTAGCAGATGTAGTCGTTTTTTCAGGATCTAGATCAAACATGGTTTGAAAATGCTCGTAAGCTTTAGGTACAGCATTTAATAGTAATTGAGTATTTTCCAGATAAAACCGACTCAATTGTTGATGCGTTTGATACACCTCGCTCTTGTCATCTTTGAAGATTTCTAATTTTTCGTCAAAGATCATTAAAGCAGAATCTAAATAAGTTGCCTTAACAGAGGGATCTGTTTGCTGCTTTGCAATTTCCTTATAAATGATAGTAAACTTGTCCATTTGACGAGATAAGTCAAAGTTTGGGAAATCTTCAATGCTTTTTGGTTTAGAGCATAGTATCCATCTGCCATACTTTAAGGCAAAAGGATAATCCTTGTTCTTATAGTTTGATTGGAAAATTGAAAACGCAGCTATTGGCTTTAATCCATCTGGTGGTTCTGCAACACACTCTGCTTGAGCGGTTACCATTGCCGAACTGGCAAACAAAAAACCAAGTATAAGTGTTAAACTTTTCATCATATCACAATTGTTGTTATCAAGTTTATTATAAACAGAGTTTATTATAAGAATATTACTTTAAAATTAATTAAGCTTTCTTTGTAAAAACATCAGTTCTGTCAAATTTACTGAAAGATTTATACCAAATATATTTTCTTTTACTAAACTATTGGTCTTAGTACCCCTTAAACCATACTGAAAACTAATATCAAAAGAAGACGCTGAGCGAGAATCCGGAGAAATCAAACCTAACCCTGCTGAAAACCACAAAGTTTGAATTTCTTTATCATTAATCATTAAATACCCCGTATCATAAGAAACACCTGCTGAGTATTTAAAGCTCGAGAAGAAACTTGAGTTTGGTCTTTGATAGTTTTTTGGGATGATACTTGTTCCAAATCCTAATTGAAGGCGGTCTTTTAGCGCATTCTTCTCTTCTGCGCTAAAATCATACTTTGTCGCACTCCATTTTTCAAGTTTACCCTCTGCCGTAACACTAATATTAGAATTAAAGAAATAAGTCAACCCTGTTCCAAATTCAAGAGGCAAACTTATATCGCCCATTTCTTCGCCACTTAATTGTACTTTAACATCTTCTCCATCAATTACTTTTTCTGTCTCTGAATTTAATTTTGAGTCAAAATTCATTGGAAGTTCAATTGTGGTTCCTAAACTAAATCTGTCTTTTTCTGAGAATATTTTCCTAACGGTAAATAAAGCGCCGAATCTATTTGAAATACTTGTACCACTTATTTGCCTATCTATAACGCTTGAAGTGATATTGTCGTCAAAAAGAACCAAGCTTTCAGTGTCCTTCTCTCTTAAAAAAGAGTATCCGGAGGCATATCCAATCGAAAAATTATTATTTATTTTGTACCCCAAACCAAATTCGAAACTGGTGACACCACCTGTTCCCACTTTATTAGACGAAAGACCAATCGTTCTGCCGTCATTCGCTGTTATAACTTGGCTTGAAACTACATTATAGTTAGAACGGGTTTTGGGGTATAAACTCACTGACAATCCTAACCTATCTTTTTTTAACGGAAAAACTGCTTGAAAACTATCAATTTGTAACAATGAGTTTTTTCCAGATCCTCTAGAGTCTGACACCGTAAGGTTTTTAAACCCGAAGTTAACGCTCGCCTGAGAATAAATTGAATTCCCCCAAAAAGAAGGGTTTGCTAAACTTGGAGAATTCAAATTTCTGTAAGAAATACCAAATACTCCCATTCCCTTTTCACTTGTGTTATTGCTTTGGAAAGGAAGCCCTGTTCCATAATATGAATACGTGCTGCCGCTATTTAGCTCATTAGACTGCGCAAATAAATTTACGGCCAGTAAAGTCCCGATTATGAAGGAAAAAAATCTTTTCATTACTTTATTCACTGAATGTTAGTATCAATTTTGGTTTCAATGAATCATTGCTTGTATGATCGTATAATAAAGTAGACCTCATAATCCCTCCGGAAGGATTAATATTGAAGTACAAAGTTTTATCATTAGGCTCTGTAAATAAATATTGATTAATGTGATCTGTCATATTAAACTTAAATCCATTATTTAGAGTATCTCTCTCTCCAAAAAAATCACTTCCTGTAAATTGCAGTTCATACCTTAGATCTGATGGATTCGCAAATTTCAACTCCAGAAAACTTACATCTGGTCTTGTATGAAGATTCGGCAGGAAGTTTTGTAACTGAGCTACATCTTCATAAACTAAAAATTCCGCTTTCAGCAAATTATCATATTCATAATCAGATAAGTAATCTTCAAAACTAACACTATAAAAATTCTCGAAAAAACTATTTATATAGAGACGATTGGGGTAAGTATTTGCATTTGACCGTTCTAAATTAAATGCATTAGATTTAGAAACGAATCTTGTTGTGTCCTCATCAGGAGTAATAATGAAGAACCTTGATTCAAATATATTTGGAAATATGATCTTTGAATCACTATCTCTAGGAACTATTGCCAATCCATTAAAATCATAATTATATAGTGAATCAGCATTTGTGGAATCATTATTTATGTAGGTGGCAAGGTCTAATAGTAGCTCATCCGAAAGATCTACTATTATAGAATCTTCGCCAAACTGAGAAAAAGTGCCATAACTTCTTGAGCTATCAATCCCTATCGCATCATTAGAAAGCACCTCGTTTCCTCTCCAAAATTCACTCACAGGAAAAATATCAAAGTTTACAGGTTTAATTGTATTTCCAATGGTAATATCTGTATTGATTCTAAGCTCCAGTTTCAGCTTAAAATTAGCATCTACATCATCCTCAAAGGTAAGAGTACTAATTTGAGGCTTTAAAAAGGCTGTTGCCTTGGTATTACCAAATAACGGATCATTATACTTACCAATAGGCAAATATTGGAGATTTCCCGAAAAGATCGATTCACTTAACGGAGTAAAATCTTCCACGAACAAAGTATCGAGTCTTAACTTGGATCCTTCAATGAATTGCCCTCCCACTGAATTTGGTTCCTCGCATGAAATTAAACTAATTATGATAAATCCAGACAAAATAAGCCGCCAAGTTATTGCGGCTTTTGAAATGCTTTTTTGCATCAACTTTATTTAAAAATTTTATTACTTAGCTATTTTATTATAGTATTCAGCAAACTTATCTGATACATCTTCAGGCGATCCCTGAATTTGATGTGGCTTGATGCCTAATTCATCAAAGGCTTCATTAAATTCATCTTTAAGATAATTACCTGTTACAACATGATCGCTGAATTGGAGCCCTAATCTCAAAAGATCAACTTTACCATTGTCAGTAAGTTTATTGATATCGATATCATCAGGAAGTCCTAATAATTCAAGAATTTTGGCCGTGTCAGCTTGCCCTTCATTTTCCGGGTGATGTAAATTATAAATGACTTGGGTATTTTTAAATATCGCTTCGTCTTTATACTTTGTTTTCACCAATAAAGGAATTAAACCTGCCGGCCAGTCATGGCAATGAATTATATCGGGTTCCCAACCAAGCTTCATAACTGTTTCGAGAACTCCTTTATTGTAGAAGGCTAATCTTTCTGCATTGTCTTCATAAAACTCATCCGTATTTGGCTTTTTGAACAGACCTTTTCGCTTGAAGTATGTATCGTTATCCAAGAAATAAACCTGTAGTTTTGCATTCGGAATGCTCGCTACTTTAATCTTCATAGTTTCAACATTGTCTCCTACTTCAACCTCTATTCCTGAAAGCCTAATAACTTCATGAAGCCTATTTCTACGGTCATTTATTGACCCATATTTCGGTAATAGAATTCTAATTTCAAAACCTTTGTCTTGCAAAGATGCGGGCAAAAACCTTAGTAGATCTGCCGTATAGGTCATTCTTGCAAAGGGCGAAATTTCTGCTGCTGCGTATAAAATTTTCATAAATAGTCTTTATTTCTCTTCGTTTGAAATTGAATTATTCTTCATCATCTCTTGAAATACCGGATCTTCGATAGATATAAAATCCATTAAAGTATCACTTCTTAATCCTTGCCTAATTGTTTCTAATGAAATGACTTCATTAGGCGGAATATTTCCTAAGTTCACATTGCTGCCATATTTCTTTACAAACCAAACTTGTTGAACTTTTTGAGGCGCTTCAAAAATAAGCTTTTCAACAGGTATTTGATCTGTAATTTCCTCAATCAAACCTGATCTAATCTCCCCATTAGGTCTAAAAACACCCACCGTTCCACTTTCTCTAGCCTCACAGATTACTTTTTCTGATCCCGCCTCAAGCTCTTCTTTGATAACTTTAACCCATTTATAAGGAGGTAATATCTCATTAGGATTTTTACTGCCAACTTCTGAATATACAGTAAAATCTTTACTTAGGTCTTTGATAATACCTTGCTTTTTCTCATCGGATAACCAAATAGTACCATTTGAAACTTCTAGAGTATCAATTTGATGCTTATTTAGCAACTTAATATAATCATTAAGCTGACTTCTTAATAAATATGCTTCAAAAAGTGTCCCCCCAAAATATACCGGTATGCCTGCATTTGCATAAACCGCTAGTTTTTCTTCCAGATTTTGAGTAACAACTGAAGTTCCCCATCCAAGCTTAACTACATCAACTGAGCCTGAACTAACTTCACAGAAATCCTCACATTGCCGAACACTATAGCCTTTGTCCAGCACAAACGTCATTCCATTTGAGCGAGGCTTAGAAGTTCTTTTTGGTAAATTATTTAATGTAAATGCCATATTGTCCTAAAATTCAAAGCCCTAAATATACTCATTCTTATGATGGTATTAAAGAACTGCTTTTTAAAGTTATTTTCTATTCGAGTTAACTGTTAAGTCTTTAATTCTATTATTGTCAACTCTATCCAGCATATCTTTTGTATATCTCCATAACCAGTTCCCGGATGATGTACCCGGAATGTTAGAACGATGAGATTCATCTAACCCCATATAATCTTGCAAGGGGAAAATAGCTTGATCTGCAACAGAATACATCCCTAAGCGAATAAACTCCCAATTAATTTCATTTCCATCGGAGCGTGTATATGTTCTGGATCTATGCTTTTGAATATCAGGAGCAGATTTATACCAACCAATACTAGTGTCGTTATCATGTGTTCCTGAATAGACCACACAATTTTGCGAGTAGTTATGCGGTAAAAAACTGTTAGTTGAATCAGAGTCGAAAGCGAACTGAATTATTTTCATTCCGGGAAAATTATACCTGTCTCTAAGTTTTTCAACCCCTTCGGTTACAAACCCTAAGTCTTCGGCAAGAATTGGAAGCTCGCCACATTTATCTAATATGGTATCGAATAATTTTTCTCCGGGGCATTTAACCCACCGTCCGTTTTCTGCTGTTTTTTCCGATGCTTTTACTTCCCAATATTCATCAAACCCTCTAAAATGGTCCACTCTTATTGCATCACAAATCGAGAACATATGCTTGAAGCGCTTTATCCACCAAGAAAATCCATCTTTTTCTAAAATCTTCCATTTGTATAATGGATTACCCCAAAGCTGACCTGTTTTACTGAAGTAATCAGGTGGTACTCCCGCAACCAACTTTCGATTACCTTTTTTATCTACCTCAAAAAATTCGGGGTTCGCCCAAACATCGGCACTGTTATGATCAACAAAGATTGGAATATCTCCTATCACCCGAATATTTCTTTCGTTCGCATAGTCCTTAAGCGCCATCCATTGGTTGAAAAATTCAAACTGAAGCCAAATTTGATGCTCGATATCTTTCTTATACTTCTTTTTTGCAACTTTCAATGCTTCCGGTTTTCTTTGAGCTAAATCAGAGTCCCAAGTATTCCATGGTTGCATCCCATGATCTAGGCCACAAGCCATAAATAACACATAATCATCAAGCCATGCCTTTTTGGATTTTTTAAAAGATGCTAATTGTTTCTTCTGTTCCTCTGTTTGAGACTCATAAAACCTTCGGGAAGCGAGCTTAAATAAAGCATCTTTTTTCTCAAATGCGTTCTCATAATCTACTTTTACACCGGATGGCGCTTCGGTTTCCTTTACTTCTTGATTAGTGAGCAACCCTTTTTCAACTAAAATATCAGGTGCAATCAAAAAAGAATTGCCTGCAAAAGCTGAATAACTAGCGTATGGTGAGTTTCCATAACCTGCGGGTGTTAATGGCAGAATCTGCCAAATAGTTTGCCCCGTTTCTTCAAGAAAATCAAGAAAATTTCTGGCTTCTGATCCAAAGTCTCCAATTCCATATTTTCCCGGAAATGAAGTTGGATGTACCAATATGCCGCAAGAACGTGGAAATCTCATTCTTATCCTTTTGGTTTTATAATTAACCCCGCAAGCGGTGGTATAGTTACATTTATATACGCCGGCTGATTATGCCAGTCTCCCCACTTAGCATTAATCACAGAATCTCCGGCATTACTCCCTCCATAATATTCAGAATCGGTATTCATGACCACTTCGTATTCTCCATCTTTTGGAACCCCAATTTGGTATCCATAATGCACGGTAGGTGTAAAGTTTAAAATCACTACAACAAAATCGTCTGCCTCTTTCCCTCTTCTAACATAAGAAATCAAGCTGTTATCGGCGTCACTTACATCAATCCATTCAAAGCCGCGCCAATCTGAATCCACTTCGTGTAAAGCTGGTTGTTCTTTTGAAATACGATTCAAATCTTTTACTAGTTGCCGGAGTCCTTGATGTTTCTCCCATTCTAATAAATGCCAATCCAAAGAATTTTCATGGTTCCACTCTGACCACTGCCCAAATTCACATCCCATAAAAAGTAGTTTTTTTCCGGGATGAGTGTACATATAGGTATAAAGCAGTCGTAGATTTGCGAATTTCTGCCAATCATCTCCGGGCATTTTAGAAAGCATAGAGTGCTTCATGTGTACTACTTCGTCATGAGAAAAAGGAAGTGCAAAATGTTCTGAAAAAGCATAAATCAATGAAAAAGTAAGTTGATCCTGATGATATTTTCTGTGGATTGGATCTTTTTGAATAAATGAAAGCGTATCGTTCATCCAGCCCATATTCCACTTGTAATCAAACCCCAAACCACCGGTTTCTGTTGGTCTGGAAACTCCTCCCCATGAAGTTGATTCTTCAGCAAATGTAATTACACCCGGATAA
The DNA here is from genome assembly GCA_963975485.1 of uncultured Balneola sp. Taxonomy (GTDB): domain Bacteria; phylum Bacteroidota; class Rhodothermia; order Balneolales; family Balneolaceae; genus Balneola. Next base: position 17,869 of record CAXBHO010000025.1, read on the forward strand.
AGAACATGAAGCACATCATTGAACTTTCTTAGAAAATTGATGGCCTCAATATTCTCTCTTCCCCCGTATTTGTTAGGAACCCATTCCTCTTCTTCTCTGGAATAATCTAAGTATAACATCGAAGCAACAGCATCGACCCTGAGACCATCAATATGGAATTTATCACACCAGTAAACTGCATTTGATACCAAAAAATTCTGAACCTCAGTTCGTCCAAAATTAAAAATACAAGTTCCCCAGTCTAAATGTTCACCTTGCCGCGGGTCTTCATGTTCATACAATCCGGTGCCGTCAAACCTTCTTAAACCATGATCATCTTTTGCAAAATGAGCTGGAACCCAATCTAATAAAACGCCTATTCCAGCTTTATGACATTCATCTACGAAATACATAAAATCTTCAGGAGAGCCAAAACGACTAGTTGGTGCATAATATCCTGTAATTTGATATCCCCAGGAAGGATCATAAGGATGCTCAGCAATTGGTAAGAGCTCAACATGTGTAAAGCCCATTTCCTTTATATATGGAATTAATTCTTTAGCAAGTTCTCTATAGCTTAAAAAATCAGATTCATATTCAATTTTTCTTCTCCAAGAGCCTGCATGAAGTTCATAAATAGAAATAGGCTGATCTTGACCTTGTTTTGCCTCACGCGATTCCATCCAATCATCATCACTCCATTTATAACCATTAATATCAGTTACAATTGAAGAAGTCTGAGGCCTCACCTCTGCTGTAAAAGCATAAGGATCAGCTTTTAGAAGCGGGGCATCCTGAACCGGAGTTTTTATTTCGTATTTGTATAGATCACCTTCTGATACATGTGGAATAAAAATTTCCCAAATTCCCTGATTGTGGAATTTTCTCATGGAATGTACACGACCATCCCAATTATTAAAAGACCCAACAACACTAACTCGGTATGCACTTGGGGCTGAAACAACAAAATGTGTTCCTTTCACTTTCTCAATTTTTTTAGGATGAGCGCCCATAAAATTATACGCTTTTTGATGATTTCCCTCTCCCCAAAGTTGCAAATCAAACTCATCGAGTAAAGACCCTGTATTGTAGGCATCGGTTATGTCAAACTTTTTTCCCTCGTAAGGAGTAATCTGCAACGTGTATTCGAATCTTTTTTTCCTTCGAGGTATCACTTTTTCGAATAACCCCTCATCTGAAATACGATCTAACTTAAGTGGTTTTGATGATCCGATTTGTGCAACAACAGTCTTTGCTTCCGGTCTAAAAGCCCTGATAACCAACTTTACTTTTCCCTTTTCTTCAATTTCATGCAATCCTAATACTGAAAAAGGATCCCCATGTGTACCATTCGATATTGAAGCTATTATTTCTTTACTAAGTGTAGAACTCATTATTCCTTGTTATTTTCGGGGTGAAAGATAGCGAATTTAGACAAAATCTTTCGAGCTATTCGTTATGCTTTCCAAAAATTCATTTTCTATTTTAAACCAATGCATTACACAGGACAAATCGCAAGGAGATATCTTTTTTCAAAAAAATATATCTCACTGATCTCAACACTTACTTTTATAAGTATAATTGGCGTTACTATTGGTACAGCTTTGCTAATTGTAGTCCTTTCTGTACTCAACGGGTTTTTCAATGTAGTTCAAGGATATTTATTAAGTTATGATCCTGATTTAAGAATTGAAGCTTCCGGAGCGAGTACCTTTGCTCAAAACCAAGAACTCCTGAGCACCATTGCCTCTCTACCTGAAATAACGTTGATGTCGCCTTACGTAGAAGGCAAGGCTTTACTCACTAATAATATCAACGAAAATAAAGTAGTAGAAATTCGGGGAGTTGAAAGCCAAAGCTTTGTAAACCTCATCAAGATTGAAAAGAGTATAAAGAATGGTGTATTTGATGTTAGTGTCAGGAATAAAAAACCCGGTTTAGTTTTAAACGAACAACTCAGAAGAGAGTTAGATTTAGAACTTGGAGATGAAATTGCACTGTTAAGCGCCTCTGCAATGAGGAGAACACTAACTCAAATAACTGCTCCCAGACTCTACCGTTTTGAAATTCGCGGCTCTTATGAATTAGAACAAATAGGTGGCGGAGCGCAAGTTTTCATAGACCTTACTGCTGCTCAAAGATTGTTCAAAACCAGAGATAATATTTCTGGAATTGACTTGCAAACAATTGATAGTAAAACCGCTCAAACAATTAAGCCAATCCTTCAATCAAAGTTAGGCGAGGAGTATAAAATCTCTTCTTGGTACGACCTTCAAAAAGCTCTCTATGATGTAATGTATCTCGAAAAATGGGGTGCTTATGCCATCTTGATGATCATAATCATTGTCGCTGTTTTAAATATAGTTGGCTCTTTAACCATGATTGTTATTCAAAAAAGAAGAGATATAGGAATTCTTATAACTATGGGATATTCAAAAGCTGCTATTAGAACTATTTTTAGAAAACAGGGCGTATATATTGGATTAATAGGTTGTGTTTTTGGTGGTTTGTTCGGTTTACTTTTAAGCTGGATGCAACTCAAGTTCCAGATCGTTAAACTTTCAACAGCTTTTATAATTGAAGCATATCCCATTCAAATTCAGCTAATGGATGTGACTATTATCTTACTAGGTAGTTTATTCCTTTGCATCGCAGCTAGCTGGTTGCCCGCAACTCGTGCATCCGAAATACAACCTGCTGATGCAGTGCGGTATGAGTAAATAAACTCTTTTACTCGTTGTAAACGTCTGGCAAATCATTTTCGTAAAGCACAACATCTCCTGATTGTACATATTCTTTCAAAAGGTCATTAGCTTCAAATAAAGAATTTACTACCTGTACTTTTTCTTTTTGGCCGGAAACCGACTCGATTCCTTTCAAGATTGGCTCCGCTCTTTCTTTACCAACTAAAATGATTTTATCCAAATCAGCCATCCCTATAGCCTCGCCAAATTTTTTATTTTCTTCAATCTCAATTTCTCCGAGTTCAACCATCCCTGGAGTAATAATTATCCTTCTACCGGAATTGAACTTTCCTAAAATTTCCACGGCATTTTTTGCACCCACGGGATTGGAATTAAATGCATCATCAATGATAAAAAACTCACCTGCCTTCTTTAATTCCAAGCGATGTTCAATGGGCTCGATATTCTTTGCTCTAAGTGACATTGTTTTTGCTCTAATTCCCAAATGGTGCGCCGTTGCTATTGCCAACAATATATTCTGGACATTATGAGCACCTAAAAGTTTCGTTTTAAATTCTGACTCCACTTCTTCGAACTGAATGTTAAAAGTAGACCCTTCGGTGTTATACAAAATATCTTTGGCTTGAATTTCACCGGCGCTAAGACCTGCCAAAATTCTTTGTATATCGCTTCTTGAAGCTCCCATTTTAGACACATATTTATCGTCTGCATTTAAAATTGCAACTCCTTGACTGGGCAAATTATCAACAAGAATTCCTTTTTCTTTTGCAATTACTTCCTGTGAACCGAAGGTTTCTAAATGAGCAACTCCAACATTGGTAACAATAGAAATATCCGGTTGTGCTATATCACATAATTCCTGAATGTTTCCCGGATACCGAGCTGCCATTTCCAGTATCAAGATCTGATGGTGAGATTCTAGGTCATTATTTATAACCTTACAAATTCCCATTGGCGTGTTGTAACTTCCCGGTGTTGAGCACACACTGAATCTCTCTTTTAAAAGATCTCTTACCATGAATTTAGTGCTCGTTTTCCCGTAGCTACCGGTTATTGCTATCACTTTAAGATGAGGCATAGAAGCAAGTTTCTTACGAGCCTGCTTCTTAAACCCTTCCTGAATACTATTTTCAATTGGCTTTGTAAGCCAACTCCCCACAAAAATAAAAAAGGGGATTAGAATTGCTGAAAACACCCATCCAAAAACCAGAAGTATCACATCGAAGGATAAAAATCCGGGATCATAATTGTATAAATACCTTCCTGTATAAGCTTCAAATGTTAAGAAAGCAGGCAATAAGAGTCCTAAAATTATGGTGGGTACTAGTAATCGTTTAACTCTATTTGTGAGAACAAGCGGCTTTTTGACCTTTTCTTGTTTGTACCTTTTTACTGAGCTTAACCAGAAAACAGCATATACGAAGAAAATTACTGCTAGAGTATTTCTTGTAACCACTGATCCAAAGAAACCATCTGCAACTACAGCTATAAACAAAATAAGGTTGAAGACTCCAAGATCTACCGGTATAACTTTTTCATCCCAATGAGCCCTGAGCCAGTGCCAATATTCATTGTTTTTATATCCAACCTGTTGAAATGTGTGGACAAAAAATCGCGTTCTATACCAATGATATCGGAACATGATGATGCAAAAAATAATTGAGAAATAGTTAAGTAAGCTAACGTACCAATCCAAATTGTAGGTTATTAAAATGTGATGTTTTACTTATAAAAAATACTTCGCCTCGAATTTGTACAAGAACGCACGTATATTCACCGCACAATTAAAACAAAGTTTCGAATCGGAGACAAATATATGAAATTAATTATCCCAATGGCGGGTCGCGGTACAAGAGTTCGTCCTCATTCTCACACTGTACCAAAACCATTATTGCCTGTAGCTGGTACAATGATTATTGAACGCCTTGTCGAAACTTTCACTCGGACTTTAGATCGCAAAATTGATGAGATCGTATATATTCTTGGGCCGGATTTTGGTCAGGATATAAAAGATCAACTTACAGCAATGAGTGATCGACAAGATGCCAAAACAACTTTTCGTGTTCAATTTCCAGCATTAGGTACAGCTCATGCTGTTGCTTGTGCTAACGAGGATCTTGAAGGAGAGGTTATTGTTGCTTTTGCTGACACTTTATTTGACAGCAAAGAAAAGTTCAACCTTGACGGAGCTGACAGCGTAATTTGGTTGAAAAAAGTTGAAGACCCATCTCGTTTTGGCGTTGCTGTACATGAAGGAGAGAAAATCACTGGCTTTGTAGAGAAACCAAAAGAATTTATTTCAGACTTAGCAATAATTGGAGTGTATTATTTCAAGGATGGACAAGAACTCAAACGTCAGGTTAATCGGGTAATGGACGAAGGACTTAAAGGCCCGGGCGGAGAGTATTTTTTAACTGCTGCACTCGATAATATGATTAATGAGGGCAAAATCTTCAAAATTGCAACCGTAGATGAGTGGCTCGATTGTGGCACTCTTCCTGCCTGGTTAGAAACTACGGGTGAGATTGTTGCAAAAGAAAATCCAACTTTTGATGCTTCCAGATTCCCGGGTTGTACTATCAATGAACCTGTTTTTATAGATGCGAATGTAACCATCGAAAACTCAACAATCGGACCTAAAGTTAGTATTGAATCAGGAACGGTTATTAAAAATTCAACCATTGAGAACACAATTATTCGTGATAACGCATCTTTGGAAGATGTGGTAACTTCCGGATCAACTATTGGCGCTTACACTGTTCTGAAGAATATAAAAGGCAAAGTAGATGTTGGAGATCATTCGACTTTGGAAATTGATTGAGCAAGAATTTCAATCATTCCACAGTAAAACTCTGCTGAGCAAAAACTTTGTCTTCGTACCCAATCAGATACGCTTTGATAGTGTATGAACCGGGTTCTAAATCAATATCAAAGTAGTTTAATAATTTGAACGTTTTGCTTTCATTTTTTTTAAGTCTGAAACTTGTTAAAGCAGCAGTACAAAATATATTTTCTTCTGATTTAAAAACCTTTGAACCGTTTTCACTAATCAAAAAAGAAGTCTGGCAACCGGAAGAAAAACCATATTCTTTGGTTTCATCTGTTCCATTTCTTACCTCAAAAAAAGCTTCAATATCCTGAATATTGGATATTTCTTTCTGCTCTAATTCCAGATCAGTTTTTAAATCTCCTTCTCCGAAATTAATTACGTTGCAGGAGGTAAAATAAAGTAGTGAAAGAATAAAAATTAGAATTCGTGTTGTTTCCATAATCCTGTATTTAACTGATTTCCTGACTATTACTTTCTAAATAGTTTGCTAATTCCTTTTTGTCAAGTTTTCCATTCGCCAATGCCAGAATAGTTACGTAGAGAGCTTTTTTATCAGCTTTCAACATGTATCCATTTACATATAAAAAAGTATAGATTGCAATAAGCGCTGTTCTTTTATTTCCATCAAAAAATGGATGATTTTGACAGATGTGAAATCCATATGCAGCAGCCATTTCAAAAATAGTTTCATGTACATACTCGCTACCAAAACTTGCCTGCGGTTGAGCTAAAGCAGACTCCAGAAGCTCTTCACTTCGAACCCCGGAACTTCCTCCATAAAGCTCAATCTGATTTTCATGGAATTTTAGAATCGTTTTTTTATCAAGAAACTTGATCACTTTGCTAATTCTTTCAGAACATCTTTATAATCAACATTAGCTTTTCGGTAAGCTTCTGCCCAGTCTTCAAATTCTACATCAACAGGTTTTAATTTTAGGCTCCCCTCTTTAGTCTCAACAGATAAAATATCACCATCTTTAAGATGAAGTTCATCGACAATATTTTTGGGAAGTGTAACTCCTAAGCTATTTCCTACTTTTCTGATTTTAGTTTCCATAATTCAATGTGTGTTATAACAAAGTTATAATTTAATAAATAAACTTACTTAAAAGTAATTTATTTCACTACCGTAATAACCCCATTAAACTTATCGATGATATAGTTACTTATTCCGCAGGGCTTTCCATCATTTACATCCCATTTAAAATCTGCTCCACCTATCAGAATTTGATCACATTTCAATTTTTCAGCCGTTTCTACAATTGTTTTCATCCCCCATTGTGTAAGTTTTTTATAAACGCCCTATAAATAACTGATTTTAATCTCAAGTTTGATTATTTTTGTTATAACAATGTTAAAACAATATCATGATTAAAAAACTTCAAAATATTGGAAACAGCCGGGGAATAATTCTTGAAAAATCTTTGCTTAAACTATTAAAAGTAGATCAAGATGATCAGATTGAAATTATTCCTCAGGAAAATGGTTTGCTCATAAAAAAAGTTTCTGTTAAATCAGCATACCAAACGATTAGTGATAAACATCGCAAATCTTTAGATAAACTGGGCCAATAATGAAATCCCCTGTATTTCTCTCCTTAGAGGAAGTGCTTTTTATTCACGAGGAGGAAATTAAGACGGCTGGTGGGGAACCAAATATCAGGGATATCGAAGCAGTAAAAGCGTGCGTTGAAGCTCCCAAAGCAAGTTTTGGAGGAGATTTCCTGTATGATTTATTCGGAATGGCTTCGGCTTACTGCTCTTGTTTTGTCTTTCGCCATCCATTCGTTGATGGAAACAAAAGAACAGCATTAGCATCATCACTTACTTTTTTATACTTGAATGGATACCAGATTCAAGAAAGTTATGAGGAAGAGTTAGCAGATCTTGTTATCGATTTGGTAACAAAAAAAGTTAGCAAAGAAATATTTTCCGACTTTCTAAAAGCTAATTCCTCTTCAATAACCTGAATCTATTTCACTACCGTAATAACACCATTAAACTTATAAAGTATATAATTACTTACTCCTCCGGGCTTTCCATCATTTACATCCCATTTAAAATCTGCTCCACCTATCAGAATTTGATCACATTTCAATTTTTCAGCCGTTTCTACAATTGTTTTTCCCGGCTCGCCAGTTTCTACAACAAGTTCAGGATCAACCTCAGGACCACTATGTTCTTCGAACAAAAACTTAGCCATTTCAACAATACCCTTTGCTTGATCTTCGCTGTCTTTATTATCGGCAACAACCAGTATTGTAACCGTCGGTTTATTGTTTAATAACGAGCTTAATAATCCTGCGTGTTTAACTGCTTCGCTCGCATACTTACTGCCATTTGTGGCTATTAACCAATTAGATGTAAATTCCATAATTAAAGCACCTTTTTATTTTACCCTTACTATTAATTTAAATAAACAAACCGCTGAAAGCATCCTTTAAGATTGGTATCTTTTGCCAATGGATTTTCCTCAACAAATACCTGCTTCTCACAAATCTGTTTTTGAGATCATAAGTAAAGTTGCTGCTACAATCAACCAACCTGTTTATATTGTTGGGGGATATGTGCGCGACTTTTACTTAGATCGACTTAAAAAAACAGACCCTGACCTCGACTTTGTTACGCTTGGGTCCGGAATTTCTTTAGCTGAGAAAGTTCATGAGGCTCTGGATGGCTCTCATTTATCGGTTTTTAAACAATTTGGTACCGCTCTTGTAAAAACGGAAAAATTTGAGCTGGAATTCGTCGGCGCTCGAAAAGAAAGTTATCGGAAAAATTCCCGTAAACCGATTGTTGAAGATGGAACTCTGGAAGACGATCAACTTCGTCGCGATCTTACTATCAACGCACTCTCATGGAGTTTGAATAAAGAAGATTTTGGAACGCTGGTTGATCCTTTTGGTGGTATTCAGGACCTCAAAAAGAAAATCATTCGAACACCGATTGCCCCGCTTCAAACATTTGATGATGACCCTTTGAGAATGTTGCGAACAATTCGTTTTGCAACTCAGCTTAATTTTGAGATAGAACAAAAAACGTACGATGCTATTTCAGAAATGGCTCCCAGATTAGACATCATTTCCAAAGAACGCATTATAAAAGAACTCAACAAAATCGTGATGACCGATAAACCATCTATTGGGTTTACTCATCTTTTTCATACAGGATTGCTGAAACAATTTTTCCCTCAGATGCACCAACTTTATGGTGTAAAAGAGAAAAACGGACAAACCCATAAAGATAATTTCTGGCACACACTTCAGGTTTTAGACAATGTTGCAGAATATGGAGGAGATCTTTGGTTACGCTGGGCTGCTATTTTACATGATATTGCTAAACCACCAACTCAACGTTTTGATAAGCAAGCAGGGTGGACATTCCATGGGCATGATGCACTAGGTGCAAAATGGACTAAAGGAATTTTTCGTCAACTTGGGCTTCCACTGGATGAACGAATGCGCTACGTGCGAAAATTAGTGCGTTTACATCTTCGCCCTATTGCTTTGGTTTCTGAAGAAGTAAGTGATAGCGCTATTCGTCGCCTTATTTTTGAAGCCGGCAATGATATTGATGATCTGATGACCCTTTGCCGCGCTGATATAACCAGCAAAAATGAACATAAAGTAGAGCGATTTAAGGAGAACTTTAATCAGGTTGAAAAGAAGATCAAACAAGTAGAAAAAAAGGATCGGCTTAGAAATTGGAAGAACCCTCTTTCAGGTGATGAAATCATGGAAGCTTTAGAGATCAAGCCAAGTAAATTAATTGGTGATATAAAAGATGCCATTAAAGAAGCTATATTGAATGGGCAGATTCCTAACGATCATGATGCTGCTTTTGAGTATATGATGAACAATAAAGAAAAAATCTTGGGAGGAGAAGAGTGAAGAAATAACAAAGTGACATCAACACTTCGTGTTTAGTGACAAAGTAGTTTTACTAAAAAACTTTGCCACTAGAAGCGTAGCTTCGATGTCACTTTGTTACTTCTTCACTAAAAGAAAGATGAAGGAAATCTGGATATCAAATTCATACGGAAAGATTAATTTAGGACTGAATGTTCTGGAAAAACTGGCTTCGGGTTACCATAACATAGAAACCGGATTCTGTTTTATTGAATGGGCTGATCGTTTTGAAGCCACGCCAGCCAGCAGAAACAGTTTAACCATGAGCGATGAAAAAATTCCGGTTGATGACTCTAATCTGATTGTAAAAGCGATCACTCTTTTAGAAAAAGAAGCCGGTCTTAAAGACCATTTTCATATCAACATACAGAAAAATATCCCGACCGGAGCCGGACTTGGCGGAGGAAGCAGTAACGCCGCTACAACGCTCCGAATGATTAATAAAATTGCCAATCTCGGTTTACAAGAAACTGATTTAATGGAACTGGGAAAAAAATTGGGAGCTGATGTGCCCTTTTTCATTCAAGGAAACCCTGGCTTTGCTACAGGTTTGGGTACAGAAATTGAACCTTTACCTATTCAACCAGATGGTTGGATTGTTACGATTTTCCCCGGAGAGCCGAGTAGCACTCTTGAAGCGTATCAGTTTGCAACTCCAAATCCTGAACCTGAGTTTTCACTAAAAAAAGTGCTTCTAGAAGACCCCATTGAAGAATGGCAATATTTGATTATTAATGATTTAGAAGCAGCAGTATTTCCCCAAATGGGAATTGTTGGTAATATCAAAGATCAATGTTATGAATTTGGATGTAGTTACGCCTCAATGAGCGGAAGCGGTTCCGGTGTTTTTGGAATTTTTGAGCAGGATTTTGTTGCAATTCATGCGTATGAGTCGTTTCATAGTATGGGATTTTCAGCAAACTTAACTCGACCACTTTTTGAGCCCGATTTAGGTATTTATAAGAAACAAATTGACTGATTTTTTACAGTTTTTAAGATTTTAATTAACTAGCATATACAATGGCTAAAAAACAAAGTTCTACAAAATTAAATTTAAGATCAGGGATGGATAAAGATTCCCTGAGAGAAGACATAAAAATGCATTTGAGGCACACACTTGCCAAAGATGAATACTCAAAAACCACTTGGGACAATTATCTAAGTGTAGTTTTAACGCTTATGGATCGCTTAAACGAGCGATGGCTTACAACGCAGCAACACTATCATAATTCGGGCGCTAAGCGTGTTTATTACCTCTCCATGGAATATTTGATTGGACGTCTTTTGGATAACATGGTTGTGAATTTAGATGTTCAACAAGAAATTGCAGACGCTTTGGCTGATGTTGGCTTAAACTATGATGATATCAGAAATGCAGAATGGGACGCCGGTTTGGGAAACGGAGGTTTAGGAAGACTCGCAGCTTGCTTTCTTGATTCCATGGCAACACTTGGAATCCCCGCAATCGGTTATGGATTGAGATATGATTACGGAATTTTTTACCAAACAATGGAAAATGGATTTCAGGTAGAAAAAGCCGATTTGTGGTTGCGATATGGAAATCCATGGGACATTGTTCGCCCGAAAGTTCAGTATCCGGTAGAATTTTATGGAAACCAAGGAGCCGCTCAAAACGGTAACGAAGAATTGCAATACACATGGGAAAATACTAAAAAAGTACAAGCGGTTGCATACGACACACCCATTCCCGGTTATGACAATGGAATTGTAAATAATTTACGCCTGTGGAAAGCGGAATCAGATACCGCATTAGATCTGAAAAGCTTTAATCAGGGCCAGTATATTGATGCTGTTAAAGAGAACCAGTTGGAGCAAAATATTACTCGCGTTTTATATCCAAATGACAAAGCGTTTGTGGGTCAAGAACTTCGTTTGAAACAGGAATATTTTCTTGTTTCTGCTTCTATGCAGGATATTATTCGTCGTTTTAAGAAGGGAAATGGTGATTGGAGTAAGTTTGCTGACCACGTTGCCATTCAGTGTAATGATACTCATCCTAATTTAGCCATTCCGGAATTAATGCGAGTGTTGCTTGATGAAGTTCACATGCCGTGGGAAAAAGCCTGGGACATTACTTCAAATACCATGGCGTACACCAATCACACCCTTCTCCCTGAAGCTCTTGAAAAATGGCCTGTTTCTTTGATGAGAAATCTTCTTCCACGTCATTTAAATATTATTCATGAAATCAATCATAGATTTATGGATACGATTAAAGCTACTTATGGTAATGACACTGCCAGAATGAAAAGAATGAGCATTGTTGGTGAAGGCGAAGATCCGGTGGTTCACATGGCACATTTAGGAATTGTGGGTTCCAGAAAAGTGAATGGTGTTGCTGCACTTCATTCTCGTTTAGTAAAAGAAACCTTATTCAAAGATTTTGATGAACTTTATCCAGATAAATTCACAAACAAAACGAACGGAATTACCCCCCGTAGATGGCTAAAGCAATGCAATGCCGATCTTTCTGATCTTATTACTGAAGAAATTGGCGACAAATGGATTACCGATCTGGATTATCTTAAAAAACTGATTCCTTCAGCAAAAAAGAAAACCTTCCAAAAGAAGTTTGCTAAGATCAAGCTGAAAAATAAAAAGTTGCTGGCTGATTACATCAAAGAGAAAAGAGATATTGATGTAGATCCAAACTCTATGTTTGATATTCAGATTAAACGTATTCATGAGTATAAGCGCCAATTGATGGCGGCTTTACATGTAGCAACTTTGTACAATCGCTTAAAAGAAAATCGAGATCTGGATATTGTTCCACGAACGGTGATCTTTGGTGGAAAAGCTGCTCCCGGTTATGCTATGGCTAAGCTTCATATTAAACTTATTAACAGCATTGGTGAAATCGTAAATAATGACCCTGATGTTAATGGTAAGTTGAAATGTATTTTCCTTAAAAACTATCGCGTTACTCTAGCGGAGATGATGATACCTGCGGCTGATCTTTCAGAACAAATTTCTACAGCAGGAATGGAAGCTTCCGGAACAGGAAACATGAAGTTTGCTCTTAATGGCGCTTTAACTATTGGAACACTTGACGGGGCTAATGTGGAGATAAAAGAAGAAGTTGGGGATGATAACATTTTCATTTTTGGATTAACTGTTGAAGAAGTAGAAGAACTTCGGAATCAAGGATATAATCCTTGGGATTATTACAACGGCAATTATGAACTGAAAAAAGTTCTTGATCAAATTAGAACCGGATTTTTCTGCCCAGAAGATCCCACTCTATTCCAACCAATCATTGATACATTGCTTCATAAAGGTGACTACTTTATGGTTATGGCTGATTATGAAGCTTATGTTAAAAAGCAGGAAGAGGTTGAAGCACTTTATAAAGATCAATCCGAGTGGAATCGAAAAGCAATTCTGAATGTAGCTAAGATTGGCAAGTTCTCAAGCGATCGAACTATTTTGGATTACAATGATGAAATTTGGAGAACCAAGCCTGTTAAGTTGAAGGAGTAAACTAGGATTTTATTCCTATTCTTGAATATTCGCTCTCTCTATAAGCTCTGATAATTCAAGTTGATGAATTGTACTTCTACCTTCCAAAAAAACTATTGTATTATTAGTAACAGCAAAGTCAATAATTGGTAAACGTGGTTTATCTGTAGGTTCTAAAACTAATTTGATTCTTTTAACAAACTCAAAATTATCTTTTTGTAGAATCCAAAATTCTGAGTCAATTAAAATTAAAAAATAATTACTGTATAATTGAGATTTGATTATATATGGCTTAACCGGTTTGATATCAGAAAAGTCTTTAACAGTATAAGGTTTAGGTAGAGGATCATTTTTCCCAAACACTACTTTACGAATTTGCTCACCTTTGAAATTTATAAAGTTCAATTCTTTATCACCTACGAATGCATAATATATCTCTTCACTAACGACACCTAACAAGCTAAATTCATTTCTTATACTTGGCTCATATTCAGGTGGTATCCTGTAATTTATAAAGCGCATTACGGAATCGTTTTCCATATCATATATTCTCAGTATTTTATTCTTATTGAATTTGGGTGGTAAATCTGCAATTAATTTGTTGTAGGCAAATGCAAAATCATTTAATACAAAAGATTGGGGTTTTAACAACTTTTCTCTTATTACTTGTAAAGTATCATTTAAAAAAATAATTTTGTTAGATTTTCCCGAAAAAAAAACGAGTGTGTCATTAAACACACTTGAGCCGTCTATTCCAAGCATTTCACCAGGTCCTTGTCCTTCCCCGATTACTGGTATAAACTCTATATTATCATTAATTGGTATGTTTACTAAAAATAGACTTGTTTCATTGATAATTGACCTTGGTGTAATAATAATCCCAGATTCATTTGTTTGAATCTGGGAATAAAGTGATGAACCTATATCAAGGTTAAAAGCCGATGAATCTTTTAATTTAACCTCAACTTTTTCTTTATCTGATAAATTAATCCCATAAACTGATTTATCACTGTTCGTACAATTAATATCAAAAATAATAATAGCTATTATTAAATAATATTTCATCGCTTACATAGCTCCGTTGCAAAGGGTTCCAGGGTAAACACCGCCCCCGCTATAGCTATACCTTTCATATCCGTTCGCACCAACACACCTCACATTTAGTACCCAAGATATATAGAAAGCCTTAATTTGAGTTAATCTAACATCACATTCACCTGTTGCACAAGTATCAACTTCCATTATCCAATCAAATTGAGCATTTACACTTTGGTTATTTGTGTCGATTAAAAAAATAATTAATAATAGTGGTAACATTCGAGTTATTTTCTTCAACATAATACTATATTCAACATAATACTATAATTTAGTTAAGGGATTGAATTTAATATATATATCAATGTCAAATAGTTTGACTAAAAATTAACTTTTAGAAATTGCGCACTTTGTAATCGAAAGAACACAAAATTTTACCTCCTTTCATATATCATTTCCGCATGATTAATGAATCACCCATAAAGATATTTTCCACCAAAAGAAATTCTTAATTCCCTCGCCTAATTCATTAAATTGACTTTAGTGGAAGAAAAAGAATTCATACAAAGATTACGGAACAAAGACCGGGTTGCCTTTGCGCAGTTGGTTCGTGAATACAAAGATCCTCTTCTAAATATTTGCTATGGATATTTGAAAAATGTTGATGACGCCGAAGATCTGACCCAAGAAGTTTTTGCTGAGGTATATAAAAACATCTCCAATTTTAAAGAAGAAGCTTCTCTTTTTACCTGGCTATATCGAATTACTGTTTCTCGCTGTTTGGATGAACTGAAAAAGAGGGGCGCCTTGAAAAGAGCCGCATTCTTTGAAAAAAGAGTTCGCTCCGATGCTACCGTTCTGGAAATAAGTCGAACTGCTTCTGATGCTCAAACTCCTGAAGAAGACCTCCATCAAAAACAGCAACAACAATTCATTCAAGATTGCCTTAGTAAGCTGCCTGAAACTCAAAGAACGGCATTCGTGCTAAGTTACCAAGATGGTGTTAGTTACAAAGAAATCGCTGCCATCATGGATAAAAGTCTGTCCTCTATTGAATCCTTAGTTCATCGAAGTAAACAGAACCTCCGAAAAATTATGGAGGGTAATTATGAAAATTATTTTTGAACCCGCACAAGTTTTTACAACCACTGTCGCCTAATCTTTTACACGAATAATTATGAGCTCAAATAAAAACATACAAAACCATTTAGATCAGTTGATGAATTCAGCTGAAAATCCAAATCAGCTTTCTACAAGCCCTGATTTTGAGGACAAGCTATTTGTTCGATTTGATGCTATTGACGCCCAAATCAAGCCCAAGTCTGCTACTATATTTTCTTTTTCCGAGATGCAGAAATATGCCGCTGTTATTCTGTTTTTGATATTAAATATTTCTGTGATTCTTTTTTACACAATCAGCACTGATAACAATGATGATCCTCATGATATAGTTTCTGAATATTCGAATGAGTATTTCCCTGATTACGCAACCTTAACTTCTTTGGAGTGAAAATGGGATTATTTGAAAACAAGCGATTTACTGTTATTTCGATTTCCGTGTTAGTGATACTGAATCTGATTCTCATCGGATTTATTACAACTTCCGCTTTTGATAAGCGAAGTCGTGACAGAAGAGGCGGTGAAGATCGTCATGCAGAATACATCGCAAAAAAGTTGGGTTTTACAGACGTTCAAAAAGAAACTTATGATTCTTTGAACACGCTCCATCGTAACGCAACCGATGAACTTCAGCGAGCGATCAATGATAAAAGAAGAGCCGTCTTTTCCTTAACACGTGCCGAAAACAACTCTCCCAAAATCGCCGATTCTTTAACCAAAGAAATCGGGAATCTTGTTTCCCAAATGGAGCTGCGAACTTATGATCATATCGTCAATGTTCGAGCTCTTTCTACTCCTGAACAACTTCAGACTTTGGATTCCCTGATTCAAGCAATGATTAAATCACGCCTATCAAATAAAGAGGAATCTCGCAACAGAGATCGTCGTGAGCCAAAAGAAAAAATTCCGCCACCACCGCAGAATTAAGTATGGTGTGATTCTGTCAGATTTGTTTATTTTCTTTGAAACCTGAGTTCGATTTTAAAAACGGTAATTAAAGTTATTTTAGGGTCATTCCACGGCGAATGTCTGTGCCAAAGGCATCACTTTGTGGGAATCCAGATCTTTAATTTAATTGTACTAATATTTTTTAAAGCACAATCTGGATTCTACCGTAGGCATGCCTTTGGCGCTGCCTCCGCAGGAATGACGATAGAGCGTTATTTACGAGCTATTTTATAATCGAACTCAGGTTTCAATCTAACAAAGAAAATATGCAAGCAGATTCAACCAATACTTTACCCCAACTGGACCAACTTACCCCGACTGAGCTCTTTAATTATCTTGGAGAACTTTTAAATACTACTCTTTTTAAGCTAAAAGATACACCTGTTACCCTTCTTTCGATCACCATCTTTGTTCTTTTTCTGATTGGATTTACTTTTTTAGGTAGCTTTATAAAGCGCTTACTGAATCATAAGATTCTCCCGAAGTTTATTACTGACCCTGGTTTAAGATTTACACTCGCACGCATGACTCAATATACGGTTATGATTATCGGGATATTCGTTTCCTTTCAATTTGTGGGAGTCGATTTAACCGGGCTTGCCGTAATTTTTGGGTTCTTATCTGTTGGTATTGGTTTTGGTTTGCAAAATGTTACCTCGAACTTCATTTCGGGTTTAATTGTCCTTTTTGAACGACCAATCAGCATCGGAGACCGAGTCTTGGTAAATGACATTGAGGGGGATGTTCAGGAGATTAATATTAGATCTACTACGGTACGATCAATCAATAATATTTCCGTGATTGTTCCAAACTCAGAATTCATCTCAAAGAATGTGGTGAATTATTCTTACGGTGATCCGACCTATCGTTTGATAATTGATGTCGGCGTTTCCTACGGTTCTGATCTGGATAAAGTGCTTAAAGCACTGCATGAAGTTGCTGAAGAAAATACTTCTATTCTTAAGAATCCTAAGCATGATGTTCACTTGCGTTCTTTTGGAGATTCTTCCTGGAATATGAAGTTATTTGTGTGGGTTGGCAATGTGAAAGATCATTACAACATAATGAATGAACTGAATCAAGCTATCGTAAGAAAGTTCAGAGAATATGATATCGAAATCCCATTCCCACAAAGAGATATTAATTTTAAGAATGCTTTGGTGAAAGGTGATAAGGGAGAGGAGAAAGGTGATGGTTGATTTTGTTTAACTTACTTCAATAAAATAGTTAAATTGAGATGGATAATTATATGTTATTCCCACTGCTACAAAGTTAGAATCTTAGGCAAAAACTCTTCATTGTATTTCTGCTCTTTCCTGCCGATACTTAATTAGATAATCAAAACTTAAATAATTTTGTAATGCAAAAAGCCGAATTAAAAAAACAGATCGATTCGCTGCTCGACGAGTTGCCCGAAGAGACCAATTGGGATGAGCTGATGTATAAAATTTACGTCCGACAATCAATAGAAGAGGGTTTGCAAGATTCGAAAGCTGGCAATACTATACCTCACGAGAAAATTAAAAAGAAGTATCAGCCTGCCCAATGAAGGTTATTTGGACAGCGAAAGCCGAACGTCAGCTTGATCAAATTTTTGAGTATATCGCTTCCGATTCAGAGCTTTATGCGTATCGGCTGGTGAATCAAATTATAAATCGGGCAGAAAGTCTTTCGGAATTTCCTAAGAAAGGTCAACAAGTTCCGGAGTATCAGCGAAAAGATATTCGCCAGATTATTGTCAAGCCTTATCGAGTAGTTTACTTTCTCAAAGATCAAGCTGTAGAAATACTTAGCATTATTCACAGTCTCCAACTCATGCCCGAAAAACCGTAGCGCAGTGGGCTCCAGGTTCAAATAAGAAATGCAACAATTAGGGATTTTTCATAGCAATTTTTTGGAGTTCCCTAGTTCATAAGCTCTGCTTGGGAATTTAAACAGGAGCTCGGCTCCTAAAACGGAAGCTAACTAACAACGCTTTGCCAAGGGCATTTTAACCTAATGTTTAACATACTTCAAAAAATTAGTTAAATTGAGATGGATAATTATATGTGATGCTACAAGAATCAAAAATAGGTCATATGAGAAACTTTCGCTTTATTCTTTTTGTCATTTTACTAATAGGTTGTTCGCTAAACCAATCTGAAGAAACTGAATTCGGAGCTTCATATAGTATTAACTTGAATGAAAGTTCTCCCTCTATTGAGGTTGATAAGTTAACTATATCAATTTCTTACAGTGGTTGCAGTAGTGCTCATTCATTTACTCTAAAGAATCGTTTATCAGCATCAACCGCTGAAATTTGGTTATTTAAAGAGACAAAAGATCAACTATGCGACGGAATTATTCAAGAAGTAAGAACTTTCCAACTACCACAAGAAATTTCTACTTCCAAAAATATTGTGTTAATAACTCCAGTTGATGAAACCATAGTTCTTAAGTATTAACACAGCGGTAAAATATAGGAATATATAATTTAATTATGTATCTTTACGG
>CAXBHO010000026.1:0-36107 GCA_963975485.1 uncultured Balneola sp.
TTGTAGTTCCATCCTTCGGCTCAGCCGGAACAGACCTGCCATGCCTGATTGAAAAGCAAGCAGGCCTGCCTGCACGAAGCCTATCTAACAAAACTCTCTATAGATACCATGTTTCGGCGAAGGCGGGCCGGCCTGCACGGAGCCTATTTAACAAAACCCTCTGTAGATAATGCAGGGTGATGGAGCGGCCAAAGGCTGTCCTGTCTATTGGTTAAATTTCAGCCCCCTATCTGACGACATTTCAGCAATGACATGACAGTATATAAAAAGTACTATTCCAAAATTAATTAGAAAAAGTTTTAATGGTTCAGATCTATATTCGAAACAATAAAAAATAACGGCACTTAAGATTGCGTCAAAAATAAGGAGTATTGCGAAAGTTTTGAGAAGGCGAAATAGCATTCCGAATAACTCACTAATTTTGAGGAACAGTTCTACATAAGAGATCATGTTTTCTCCCGATTCTTTTTCATAAAATTTTCCACTCTTTTTGTATGATTTTCATGAACCCAGAGTTTTGAAAAGGGCTCTACTTCATCCCGCATTCTTCTTAATCTGATTTCTGAAGTATCAGTAGCGCTCTTTTTTAATGTTCGTATAAAATTCCGGTCGTTATGAAGAAGATTCTTAGCCCAATCCAAAACATTGTTCTCTTCAAGAATTTCATTTACAAAGCCGAGGTTCTTCAGGTCTAAAGCGGATTTAATCTCTGCTTTTCCCTGCCATTCCAAAGCTTTTGAACGACCGACTTTTTCGATGAGTCGTGTAAGTCCGCCCCAACCCGGGGTTAAATAAAATCGACCTTGTGTAAAACCAAATTTTGAATGAGAAGCCGAGAGTATAAAATCGAAAGCCAGCATCAGCTCAATTCCGCCACCGTAAGCATCTCCGTTGATGAAAGCGATCGCCCAGCAAGGTAGCTGTTCTATTCTATTCAGAAGATCTTGCATACGATGCGACATGTTGATGGCATCTTTTTGCTCAACAATAGAATGAAATTCCTTTAAGTCTCCACCTGCAATAAAACTTTTAGAACCTGATCCCGACAATATAAAGACTCTGACTTTGGAATCGTCTTGTTCAAGTTTATCAACGATAGATTCCAGATCATCAATAGTTTTATAATTTAGTGCGTTTCTTGCTTCGGGTCGGTCAATTTCAGCCCAAAGAATATGTTCAGAGATCTTGCGGGTTTTGATCATGAGATTCCTTTCGATTCTTTAAATAACCAGTTCAAATAATCCTGATTTCCTTCATCCTCAGCTATATTCAGGCTAATTACACACGGGCAATCATAGGAGTGGTTCTTCAAAACAAAGTCTGTTAACGCCTGAATTTTTGAAGTATGGGTTTTAACAATAAGAATAGTTTCACTAGCCTGTTCTATTTTTCCTTCCCATTTATAAATGGACGACATGCCCGGAATAATATTTACACAAGCAGCTAAATCATTCTCAATAATTTTCTTACCGATGGAAGACGCTTCTTCTTTAGTTTCTGTGGTGATATATAATAATCGTAGGTTTTTATGCATGGTGATTGAATTTCTGCAAAGCAAAGCCAAATCCCAAATTTTTTACACTCTGGTTCTAAGGATCTGATTATTCAATTCACCAAAATTTTTAATACTTAGAAAGGTTGGAATTTCTTTCAGAGAATTCCTGCTGAATGGAAAAAAAGACTAGTAAAAAAGCTTGGAACTCTGATTTTTTTTTTATTTTATTATTCTCATATTAAACAAAACATTAACTAAATAGTTTTTGATATAAAAAAAGCATTCGTAATTATCTTATTTATCAGCTTCAGTTCAATTGATATTGCGGAGGCGAGAGGATTTTGTGAAACCCTTTATGAACGTTGTATAGATTCTAATCCCCACACTGGCTGGTTTGACGGAGTAGAACGTAGAGCATATGACAAGGCTTGTCTTAATTCCAGAACGGCCTGTTTTATTTTTGCAGAATAGATTAATTATAAATTATTATCAATCATATAAAATATCATCAATCATGAAAAAAAGATTAACCATTTTATCAGTATTTATGACCATGTTTTTTGCAATTACACTTACTGCTAGTGTAGGTGTATGTGAAGATATATTTAACTATTGTTGGGATGAATAACCATACGAGCATGCATTTGGTGAAGATGGTGCGGAATGGAGAGCATACTACCAAGGTTGTAGCACAAATTATTACTTGTGTACCGGACTTCAAGTAGAATGAATAGTTCAAAAAGCAATAGAAAAATTAGGGTAACTAAGCCTGATTTTTTCTATATAAATATGTGGGTATTATCTTTACTTGTTTTGTGTACTGGTTGTACAGACAATCATAAAAAAGGAAAAAGTACTGCCAATAAAACACAAACCATACAATCCACTGATAACAAATTTAATGAAATTGAGAATGTTGATTATATCGAGAATTCCATATTTCGTTTACAAGTATCTGATAATGGCAATATTGTTTTTGTAGATGATAAGAAATGGAAGATTTTCCTGATTGATAAGGAAGGGTTTGTTTTAGATTCTACAGGAGGAAAAGGAAGAGGGCCGGGGGAATTTGCTGTTATCAATACTATTAGGTTATATGAGCGTTAAAATACCATTCAAGTCTTTGATAAAGGGCTACAAAGAGTTTCTTACTTCGAGCTCAAAGCCAATAAATTTTTCTTATTAAGAGTAATAAACCTACCTGATTTTAAAGAGCAGCTTGATTTACAGGACTTATATGTATATAACCAACAAAATTTCGGAGTATTCAAAAAGTACGATGATATTGGTAATCCCAGCTTTAGAAATATTATAGTTTATTTGTTAAATGATAGCTTGGAAATAAATAAGAAGTTAATTGATTTTGAGGGTAATGAATTAATAGAGTTAAAAAATAAAAGATTGATAGAAAATCAATTTGGATATTCGGTGCATTGGGCTTTTGAAGATTCATTATTATATATATCAGATTCACGAACCAGTGGAATAGTTACGTATAATTTGGATAATTTTTATAGTGAAACACTACAATTTGATTCTTTAAAAAGAATCAAGAATGAGAGTTCGATTGTAAATTATTTTCTAACATTGTTTGATTATTTAAGTGAGGATAAAGATTTACTCCATAATTTAAAAAACCGTGAGTTTATTCCGGCTTACTTTGATTTTAAAGCTGAAGGTAGCAATTTGTATTTTTTGGTTTTTAATTATGACTCAAAAAACCAAGAAATATTAAAGATAGATTTAAAGACATACGAGGTTAAAAGAATTTCCAGCCTAAATATTTTTGATATACAAGATATAGAGGGAGGAGTTATATACGGAATATATAGAGATGACAAGATTGGAAGAAAAACCATCAGATATATAGACGGGGAATAATTATCTAATTTGTTATACAGTTTAGTAAAGTATATGGATAAAAATTTTATAGACCATATTTAAGTGCTCATAAAAAAATAGATAAACTTAGATAATAGCGGTTAGGTAATTTATGATTAAATATGATTTTTCTTCTCAGTTCAGGCGAATAACATCACTATGTTTAGCTTATATAATTTTAGCAGCTGGTTGCAATAAAAGTGACCAAACTGAAAACAGTAAATTTGAGCAGTTTGTAAATAACTTACCTGCAAAAAAATTTAGCCTGACTCAGATAAACAATGAAGAAGCAGGTATCCCTTCTGTAAATAGAATAGTTGTTACCCCTGATAAAAAAATTGTAGTTGCTGATTTCTCAACATGGTCTATTCACCTGCTTGATAAAAATGGTGAATTACTCGATTCCAAAGGTGGAGAGGGACGAGGTCCTTATGAGTTTCTTGGTATAAATGGATTTAAGCTATATAAATCGACAAATATTATACAGGTTTACGATGGAAAGCTAAGCAGGGTTACTTTCTTTGAGATACTTGGCGATTCCCTAAAACCATTAAAAATGTCAAGTTTTAAAACATATCAAGATGATTATCATCTGATAGATTTATATAAATTCAACAAAAATTTTTACGGCTTATTTGAATTGAATACAAACATTACGGATGTAAGCAGAGAGCAGAACTTAAGATTATTCTCGTTAGACGAGAATTTCAATATTACAGATTTACTGATTAGTTATGCAGGGGATGAAGAAGTTAAAATGGATTTAGGTGGAAATACCTTTATGGTCGAAAATCCTTTTGGTTTTAATACCTGGTGGGAATTTCAGGATTCAACGTTCATTATCTCTAACTCAGAAAATCTGGATTTTACTTTTTATAATCTTAATAACAACACTAAAAAAGTGCATTCTTATAATTCTGTCCCGGCATTGGAAAATCAAAATCAGGTTGCATTATCATTTATTAAGGAAAATTACCCGGAAATGATAAGTTTCAATTCTAACTTTGAGAAGAATTTGCTTGAAAGAAAGCAGCTGCCATACTTTATTAATTTTGGAGTAAATGAAGATGACATAATTGTATTGCTAAGAAACTATGACAATGTTAATAAGGAACTATTAATCCTTTCCAGAAAAGAAAAAAGTATACACAAAATTGAAATCCCTCCTGATTTCTTTATGCATGGTGTTATTGGAAAAGTTATTTACGGTGTTCAACAAGATGAAAAAAATAATATAGATTATATAACGATGATTGAATATGGTGATCAAAAGTAATAAGAGCTACTTGTCAAAGGGGCGTATTTAAGAGTCTTTATTATGTAGGATACAACGCAGTTTTTTATTAGTTGTTACCCAACACTTTTACAATAACTCGGGCAAGTGCTACCATTCTTAACCGAAAACACCTCGGCACTACAAATCGTTGGATTACAAAATTCAGATGGAAATGTTAATTTACCCCAAATTTTCTTGCTTATAACTGGCCCAAAAATATGGGAAGCTGACAGGCGCCTTTTTCGATCCGGAGACAGTGAATATTTACTTAACAATATTACTTGTCGCCTTAATGATATCATGGAGCTTTTCAAGGACAGGGAATGGGCTCGGGCGTATATTCGGTGATTGAGCTGAAAATGGTGGAAGAAATTATAAATGACAAAAACAACGATCCCCGCCGCTTGTTTGGAGAAGTTGGTAGGTTTACCCGATATAAGGGTCAGCGATAAATGGATTTCATCCCCGGAATAATGTTGACACAAGTAGCCAAATTTTTTTCAATTATCCCCCTGCCAAGACTCGTTGCATCTTCTTTCGTTTCAGTAGTTATATAAATCAATCGAAGGTTTTTGTGCATGATGAAAGAATTTCATAAATGCCTGATTCAAAGCCAAATTTTAAAGCTTGAATTGTTTTTAAGAAAATATGAGAAGTCTTGCAATTTCATTAGCCGAAAGTTGGAATTTGTTGAAGAATACCCCTATCTTTGCAAGCTCTGAATTATGCGAAAGTGGTGGAATTGGTAGACACGCTAGATTTAGGATCTAGTGCTTTAACCGGCGTGGGGGTTCGAGTCCCCCCTTTCGTACTTTCCTTTCTAAAAAATACCTGTTTATAACAGCTGAATTGCACATAAAAAAGCGGAGTAAAAGTGAACATTTCTGTTAAAGAATTAACAAAAGTTGATAAAGAACTTACCCTAACAGCAAAACGAGAAGATCTTCAGGAAACCTTTGATAAAGCGTATAAGAAGATTAAAGGGCAAATTTCCCTTCCCGGATTCAGACCCGGAAAAGTTCCGATGGGAATGATAAAAAAGAGATTTGGTACTGAGATTGAGTACGAAGAGATTAACAAATACGTACAGTCCGTTTTTGAAAAAGACGTAGTTCCGGAGTATAAGCCGATTGGTGAGACGGAAATGGTTGATATGACATGGGAAAATGATGAGTTAGAAGTCATTTTTAAGATTGGAACCAAGCCGGAAGTGGAGCTTAAAGATCTCAGTAAGATTAAAGTGAACAAAATGGTTCATGATGTAACTGATAAAGAAGTTGCGGAAGAGATTGAACGCACACTTGAGCGCGAAGGTAATTGGGAAGATGTGGATGCAGAAGCAACTAAAGATTCCAAGCTTATTGTGGATGTTATCTCATTAGATAAAGACGGAAATCCGGTTGAGGACGAAGAAGACGTTGATCAGGTAATTCACCTTAGACAAGAAGGAGCTAAGGATTTTGTTACATCACTGAAAGGTAAAACAGTTGGTGATGTTGTTGACATGGAACTTGGGGAAGGCGACGACAAAGACCACTTCAGAGTTACCATCAAGAAAGTTCAAAAACTTGAAAAAGCAGAAATGAATGAAGAGTTTATTTCAAAGAATACAAATGGCGAAGCTAAAACGGAAGATGAGTTCAAAAGCTTCATCAAAAGCCAGATGCAGAAATATTATGACCAAACTTCAAGTGATTTATTCAAAAATGAAGTAGTGGAAGCTTTGGTTGAAGCACATGATGTGGATGTTCCCGAAGTGTTTTTAGAGCAATTACTCAACTCTTACGTTGAGCAGCTAAAGCAACAGCAAAGCGGTTCAGTTCCTGAAGACTTTGATGAAGTTTTGTATAAGGAGCTAATGAGAGAACGCGGCTTGCAGGAAGGGCAATGGCATTTTATTAGCCAAAAATTACAAGAAACATTTGAAGATATCGAAATAAAACCCGAAGATATCGATGGGTTTATTTCTGTTGAAGCAGCACGTTACGGCACTTCACCGGATCAACTAAAACAATACTATGCGCAGAATCCAAACATGCTCGAGCAATTGAGAAGTAGCATTCGCGAGAACAAAGTATTTGACAAGTTGGAAAATGAAGTCGAAATTACGGAGCTTGACAAAGATAAGTACTTTAAAATGCAAGAGAAGAAATCAAAAAAATAAATTTATTTAACGGCTATGTTTTATAACTCACTTTCATCACAACCAAAAAATAGTTCAAGCGAACCTATTGAAAACAACCTGGTACCCATGGTTGTTGAAACAACAAGCCGTGGAGAACGAGCATACGATATTTACTCTCGTCTGCTTAAAGACCGTATTATCATGCTTGGCAGCGGTGTTAACGATGCTGTTGCAAGTTCGTTGGTAGCACAGATGCTATTCTTGGAATCTGAAGATGCAGAAAAAGACATCAATTTTTATATTAATAGTCCGGGCGGTTCTGTTTCTGCGGGCTTAGCCATTTACGACACTATGCAACATATAAAATGTGATGTAGCTACCACTTGTATGGGAATGGCTGCAAGCATGGGAGCTGTTTTACTTACAGCAGGCGCAAAGGGCAAAAGAAATTGTTTGCCTCATGCCAGAGTCATGATTCACCAACCACTTGGTGGTGTTCAAGGCCAGGCTAGTGATATCGAGATTGAAGCAAGAGAAATTCTTCGAGTTAAAAACGAATTAAGCCAAATTATCGCTGATCATTGCGGTAAATCTATTGACGACATCATGAATGATTCGGACAGAAATAACTGGATGACTGCAGACGAAGCTAAGAAGTATGGCTTGGTTGATAATGTTGTTGAGAGAGCAAAAGCTACGAAATAACATTTTTTTAATTAGATTTAGACGCTATGAGCGATAAAAAAGAAAACAACGATATTGTAAATTGTTCATTCTGTGGGCGTTCAAGCTTAGAGGTGAACAGTATGGTTGCAGGCCCGGGCGTTTACGTATGTGATCGCTGTGTGGAAGATGCTTCAAGCATCATTAAAAGCGATTTAGCTTCTTTGGCGCAAAGAAGAGACAAGCCAATAAGACCTCTTCTTAAACCTGTTGAAGTTAAAACCAAGCTCGATGAATATGTAATCGGTCAGGAGCAAGCAAAAAAGACACTTTCGGTAGCTGTTTATAATCACTACAAGCGAATCAATCACAACAATAAGGAGATTGATGACACTCAGATCGAAAAAAGTAATATTGTATTACTTGGGCCAACAGGAAGTGGTAAAA
Source organism: uncultured Balneola sp. (assembly GCA_963975485.1). Classification (GTDB taxonomy): domain Bacteria; phylum Bacteroidota; class Rhodothermia; order Balneolales; family Balneolaceae; genus Balneola. Next base: position 7,888 of record CAXBHO010000026.1, read on the forward strand.
CGTTACTTGCACGCACGTTAGCAAAAATTATTGATGTTCCTTTTACTATCGCAGATGCAACAGTGCTTACTGAAGCAGGGTACGTAGGTGAAGACGTAGAAAGCATTTTAAGCAATTTACTTCAAGCGGCTGATTATGATGTTGACCGCGCAAAACAAGGAATTGTTTACATTGATGAAGTTGATAAAGTAGCTCGCAAGAGTGACAACCCATCCATAACTCGTGATGTAAGTGGCGAAGGCGTTCAACAGGCACTCCTAAAAATTTTAGAGGGTACAATTGCTAATATTCCACCTAAAGGCGGCAGAAAGCATCCTGAGCAAAGTTTTATTCAGTTAGATACGTCAGATATTTTATTTATTTGTGGGGGGGCTTTTTCAGGGCTCGAAGATATTATCTCACGAAGAATGTCAACGGGTTCTCTAGGCTTTCACAATGCAGATAGCATTAAATTCGATAAGAACCAGCCGGATATTTTCACACATGTTGAACCGGAAGATCTTCAAAGTTTTGGCTTAATCCCGGAGCTAATTGGACGTTTACCAATGATTTGTGGTTTACATGAGCTTTCCGATAGCGCTTTGTTAGATATTCTTCAAAATCCTAAAAATGCTTTATGTAAACAGTACAAAAAACTGTTCAAAATGGAAGATGTAGATCTGGAATTTGAAGATGAGGCACTTAAAGCAATCGTGAAAAGAGCAAAATCTCGAAAAACAGGAGCTCGAGGATTACGTTCAATCATGGAAGAGGCGATGTTAGATATAATGTTTACGTTGCCATCGATGAAAGATATTTCCAGATGTGTGATTACGGCAGAGACGATTACAAAGCAAGCGCCTCCTGTTTACGAAAAACAAAAAGCATCTGCATAAATTAAGCCCCTTTTTTAGGGGCTTTTTCATTTCATAAAGATTCATACATTCGAGGAGTAACTAGATTCTTGCTATGAAACTCTTTGTACCATCAAACAGAATAAAAATTGTACTCGTACTCTTGCTCGTATTTCTTGGAGCAGGTTCCGTAGTGTATAATCAATATTTAGTAAGTAAAATATTAGAACAAGAGCGTTCAAGTGTGGAGCTTTGGGCAAAAGGTCTCGAGTTTAACAGCTTACCGGTAAACGAACAAGCAGGAACAAAGCTCTTGATGGCAGCACAAATGTTGAAGCAATATCCCGAAGTGCCTGATAGTGTAATCAATCTTATCTATGAAGCGGAGAATATAAAGAGCTCTATCGATTTTGTAACGGAGGAAATCATAATTGACACTACAAGGTTTAAAATTCCAACCATTGTCGTTGATTCCGATGAAGTAATTCTTCATCAAAAAAATGTAGATTCTACACGACTTTCAACCCCTCGCGAAAGGGAGCGATTAATTCGTGAGTATCGAAGCTTAAACCCTGCTGTTAAAATTGTAATTGGAGATGAAAAGAAACAGCTGGAACAGTTTGTGTATTACGGTGAAAGTCCCACTGTGCAATTACTTCGATATTTCCCTTTCATACAGATCTTGTTATTGGCGCTTCTATTGGGAATTGGATACACTTCTTATAAAAGTATCACCAGATCAGAGCAATCGAATCTTTGGGTTGGAATGGCTAAAGAAGCTGCTCATCAGCTTGGAACACCTATTTCTAGTTTGTACGGTTGGCTTCAATTGATGAAAGATGAATACCGATACGATGAAACTGCTATAAACATTACCAATGAAATTGAAAAAGATGTTAAACGATTAGCCGGAGTTGCAGAACGATTCGGTAAAATTGGTTCCGAACCAGAATTAAAGCTCATGAATATTGAGCCAATTTTAGAGCAGGTTATGGTGTATATGGAACGAAGGTTGCCAAGGCTTGGAAAGGCAGTTAAAGTTGAGCAAAGGCTTAACGCAAAAGGGTTTGTTATGATAAATCCTGATTTGTTTCAATGGGCTATTGAAAATCTGGTGAAAAACGCTATGGATTCTCTGCCGTCATCTCAAAAGAGCTCTTTTATTAAAGTTTCTTCAACCATCGAAGGAAATGAAATATTAATCGATATCGAAGACTCAGGTATCGGAATTGATATAAAGCATGTGCGAAATGTTTTTCGTCCGGGATTCAGTACCAAGAAAAGGGGATGGGGTTTAGGCTTGAGTCTTACAAGAAGAATTATTGAGGATTATCATAAAGGTTCAGTGTATGTATTAAGATCTGAACTTAATGAAGGCACAACAATGAGAGTAACTTTAAGCTTAATGGAAAGAACAGAACAGTTAAATCCAATAATAGATCAATCGCCGGTATAGCCTCTTTTTTTGGCGTAGTCGATCAACTCCGTTTTGAGAAGATTTCTTCCCCGGTGCAATCTTGAGCGAATAGTTCCTATGGGAACATCAAGCATATTTGCAATCTCTTCATAGGTGTACCCTTCAACATCACAAAGTAGAACTACGGTTCTAAAATCCTCGGGCAGTTGTTTTAGGGCAATGGACATTTCATCATCCATTAACTCGCGAAACATTAAATTTTCCAGATCGGAGGTTTCGGTTCGCTCAGCTCTTATGGATTCGTAATAGGAGGAAACTTCATCATAATCTACTTGCTGAGGTCTTTTGGAAGTTTTACGATAGTTGTTGATGAATGAATTCTTGAGAATTCTAAATAACCATGCTTTTGCGTTGGTGCCATTCTCAAAGCTGCTAAAAAAACGATAGGCTTTTACAATAGTGTCTTGTACAAGATCCTCTGCATCACTTGGATCTGTCGTTAGGCGTAGCGCAAAGTTATACAACACATCTAAGTGAGGGATAATCTCCCTGTTAAATTCTTGTTGTTTTTTGCTGTTATCCCTCATCAAATGTTTTATTTTCAAAAATCAATGTACCTTACTAAATGCGTACATTCAAGAAGGTTACAGTGTTTTTTAGTTCTTTAACACAGAGTTAATGTAGCAAACAGGTGAGTAAGAGTTAAATAGATAAACCCTATAGGTGAGTTAGTAAAATTCTTATAAGACAAAAAGTACCATTAAATCATATAGAGCATGTGTCCATGCGGCAATCCCAAATCCTCGCCAAACATAAATTCCGTTTAACATGAGACCAAACACGAATCTATAAGAAAAAGAAGAGAAGGTAAAAGGGTCACCCATTGAGCCTATATAATGAACCAGACTGAATAGAAATGCGGACAATATAATAGCCACAGTTGTGGCAGCCCATTTTTTATTGTTGAATAATTTGTTGAATACAAGAATCAAAAGGGAGACAAGTATTACTCTGAAAAATAGCTCTTCATACAGCCCTGCACCTAATGAAAGAGCAAATTTTTGTAATCCTGACAACGAAGAAATAGGATCACTTCCTGAAATAGCAAAGATCATTGAAATGAAGAACGAAGCAATTAAAGTGACTATAGCGGCATATACGGTTGACTCTGCTATCATCATGGGGAAAAACTTAAAGCGTAATCTGCGAAGTTGATCTCGTTCTTTATAGAGGATGAGCATCCCCAATAAAGCTACAACTAAGAGAGTGATGGAAACTGCATTAACGCCAAGAAGAGAAAAAATGGATTTAAACCAAGAATCAACGCTAATGCGAACTATTTGAGAAGCATCAGGTTGAGATATGAGAATGAGTAATTCATAAGCCAAGAAAAGCGGAAGACTGATAAGAAAACTGTAAAGTAAGTTCTTAGTATCAGAAAAATATGTGGCAATAGACTTTTCCATTAACTATCGGTATAAATAGAAACTGATTGAGGTTGATTTGGAACCAAGCCCAGTATTCGAAAAGCAGCGTGAGAAAGTTTCAATCCGGCATTAGTTATGCGATCATTGATGCGCACATAAATTCCTTTACCATTTTCGGGATTCTCTACAAAAATAACAGATCCTATAGAGATATTTGAATGAGCGGCAGTTAGTTTTTCAGGATTGTAAAGCTCACCGTTGGTAGTTGCACTTCCTTTATCAGCATCAGAATAAACCATAACAGATACAGAGCCTAAATCTTGGAGATCAGCTTTTTCCAGATATGGATTATCAAAAGATTTAGAAGGAGGCAGTAAAACTGTAATATTCTTAGCCAGTTTCAAATTATTGAGATTAATCTGTGGGTTCAGAGCTTTTAATTCGGCTTCGGTCATTTGAAATTTTTGCAATACCGAACCTAAATTATCAGAATTTGAAAGAGTGTAAAGCGCAAACTTACCTTGAGGAGAAGATTCATCAGAAAACTCAGAAACAACAGGGGCTACACTTACTGATTTTACAGCGAGCTTTTGACCAATCCGAAGAGTATTACTTGTAAGGTTATTGAGTTCTTTAAGCTGATCAACAGTCATGTTGTTATCTCGGGCAATTTTATATAGACTATCACCGCTTTTAACAATGTAATAGGTATTTGGCGCGGTTGAAGGAGAAGTGATTAACGAAGTGTTATCTTCAGGAAGGGCTACATTTTGGGTGGAAATATCTTCGGCAACAAAATATACAAGCTCTTGATCAATTTCGATTTCGTTGCTGGAAATACCATTCCATTGCTTTAATTCAGCAACGGTAACATCCAATGCTTTAGAAATGCTGTAAAAAGTGTCTCCTTGTTTAACTATGTAGGTCTTTTTTGCTTGTGCATTAATTGAGACTGTACCTAGTGCAAGCACAACAATTAATAGAGTTGCTCTCATTATTTTATAAATATCGATTCTCATAATGTGTCTTCAATTTCCATTTCTAAGTTAATCAAAGCTCCTTGCAATTCCGATTTAGAGTGTAGGTCTTTTAACTTAGTTGCAACGGTGATCCCATCTTTATAGCATTCTAGTGCTAAATTGTTCTCTCCTAATTGTTCGTAAAGTTTCCCTAAATGATAATAAACTCCGACATAATCAGGTTCGTTTTGGAGGATGTTTTTGAAAAGTGAAAGAGCTTTTTGCTCCTGATCAATTTTGAGTAATTCTAAAGCTAACGCAAACTTTGAAAAGGAATCCTTTGGATCCGCCTTTACTTGTTGTGCCAGCTTTGAAATTTTTGAACTCAAGATCAGGATTTTCTAAATCTTTCTTCGATTTCAGCGATGGAATCTCCACCAAATTTCTCCAAAAATGCATTTGCGATAACCGGAGCTATCACACTCTCTGCAACTACAACGGCTCTTGGTAATGCACAAACATCAGAACGTTCATAACGAGTCTCAGTTACCTCAAGTGTGTGCATGTCAACCGTACTTAAAGGATTTAACATTGTGGGGATTGGTTTCATTGCCCCGCGAATTATAATTGGCATTCCCGTACTCATTCCGCCTTCAATTCCGCCTGAATGATTGGTGCTTCTTTTAAAATCAGAACCGTTGTGTGTAATGGGGTCATGAACATTCTGCCCATCTCTTTTGGCGGCTTCAAAACCAAGGCCAACTTCAACGCCTTTCATAGCTTGTGTTCCTATTATTGCCTGCGCAATTTTCCCATCAAGCTTTTGATCCCAATGAGTGAAACTACCTAAACCTACAGGAACTCCGGTTATAATAATTTCATAAATACCGCCCAAAGAAGAACCCGCTTTTCTTTGAGTTTTTATCTCTTCACGCATTTGTTCTGAAAGGCCTGCATCCAAACATCTAACATCAGATTTATCCGCAGTTTTATATACGTTTTCAGCGCCATTAGTGTAAAGCGGATCTGTAATTTTTCTAACGGTATCCCAATCTTCGTAGCCAACTTTGCCGATCTGAATTACGTGGCCACCAATTTCGATTCCAAAATATTTTAAAAACTGACGAGCAATTCCGCAGCAGGCAACGCGCATTGCCGTTTCCCGTGCGCTTGAACGCTCAATTACAGGACGAATATCATCAAAGCGGTATTTTTGCGCTCCAACAAGATCAGCATGTCCCGGACGAGGCAATGTAATTTTTTCGATTCCTTCCGCTTCGGTTTCTTTATGCATGACTGTTGGCCAACCGGCATCATCTTTTTGAAAAGCTCGGTTTTCCATCACCATAGAAATAGGTCCGCCCATGGTTTTACCGAAACGAACACCCGAATTAAAAATAGCGCGATCTTTTTCAAACGCCATTCTTCCACCGCGCCCATAGCCTTTTTGCCTTCTTGCTAAATGTAAAGCTAAGTCGTCTTCAGTAAGCGGTAAACCCGCAGGTACGCCTTCCACAATTCCGGTTAGTGCCGGGCCGTGAGATTCTCCTGCTGTTAAATATCTAATCATAAAGTTAATTTTTCAGCATTCCGTGTGCGTTCAGCAAGAGGGCGTGTATCATTACAAACTTCTCGTCTGAATTTATCAATTTGTTTTAAATCACCAATCAAAATTAAGGAATCTCCCACATTAATTTGTGATGAACTGTCCGGATTAAACTGGATGTTGCCATCTTTTGGGATAATGGCGATAATTAATACTCCGTATTGAGTTCGCAGGGTTATTTCTGCCAGAGATTTACCATCCAAAACAGAATCTTCCACAATTAAAGCTTCATCAAAAGTATGATCTTGCATCGTGTATTTGGTAATAGAATCTACGAACTCATCAACATGTGGGCGAAGAATTACGTTTGCCATTCTGTCGGCGCCAATTTCATAGGGAGATATTACTTTATCTGCTCCGGCTCTTAACACACGACTTCGATTCGCAATTTCATTCGTTCTTACCAGAATAAAAAGATCCGGATTTAAATCTCTGGCTAATAACGTTGTAAATACATTGTCCTGATCACTGGAAAGTGTACATATTAAAGATTGAGCCTTGTCAATTCCTGCACTCAAAAGCGTTGATTCGTCTTCAGCATCCCCTTCGATAAAAGGCATTTTATCTTCTTTTAAGCGTTCAATGCTGGAAATTCTATTCTCAACAACTACCAAAGGTAACCCGGCGTCTTTTAAAACTTCAGCGATGCGATGCCCTATTCGTCCATATCCGCAAATGATGTAGTGATTTTCCATTTTTTTTAGTCGTTTTTGCATAGCACGTTTATAAAATAATTCCCCTTCAAAAATCAATTGTGTGGTTTGAGATGCAATGTAAGAGATCACGCCAATACCGGTAACAAAGATCATCATCGTAAAAATACGCCCTTCATTAGATAAGGTTTGTAACTCGGTAAACCCAATAGTCGAAATGGTAATAAATGTCATATATAAGCCCTCGAACCATGTCATTCCTTCAATAAAATGATATCCGGTAGAGCCCAAAGTAAAAATGAACAACATAATAAAGGCCGCGGTTACTATATTTTTTAACCCCGGATTTTCTTCAAAATAATCAACTGAATTCATGCTTATAATGTAGTTTTAATACTAATTTGAACCACACCGCCTGTTTCACTGTACGAATTTCTACTGATATCGATGATCAAGGATTTTACACTAAAGCCAACCCCCATTCCAACGCCTGCAAAGTCGAAATTTTCTTTAGTTTTATTAAGCTCATTCAGATAGCGATTGTAACCTAATCGAAGGTGAAAGTTTTCGCTAAAGTCGAAGGTTCCACCAAGAATTACATGGCGAAAGGCATTATCAAAGAATGAAGGGCGTTCCGTTTCGTCAATAATTCTCATGTCCCAATCATTAAGTCGTCTAAGAGTGAGGCTCACTTCGGCGGGGAATCCGGTAGGTTTTTTCGAAATACCCACAGAAACATCTAGCGGGAGTGGCTCGCGTGTACCTGCATACGTAGAAAGTTGTGTACCGAGATTTCTAACTGATGCACCAAAACTAAAATGTTCTTCAATATTTTTATAGTAGATACCACCGGAAACAGTAAATGCACTAGATTTATATTGTTCGTAGGACGAATGAATTAGATCGAGGCCAACTCCACCACTCCAGTTTTCTGCAAGTTTTGTAGCGTAAGCACCTGATAAGGCAAGGTCAATGGCATTAAAACTTCCAAGCTCATTTCCATTCTCATCTATGGTATTGAAATCGCCATATCCCAGAAAACGAATACCAACTCCAATCTGATTATTCTCATTTATTTGGAAAGCCCCGTTGGTGATGCCCATTCTTGAATCGGCTAGTAAATTCACAAAAGTAGCAGAAACCTGGCCGTTGGTTGCGCCAAATAAATAAGCAGGATTTATGTTAAAAGAGGCATAATCACCATTAAAAAGCCCGGTGTGGTTGCCTCCTAAAGCAGAAGCACTCGCTGTTGGGGTTATATCTAAAAACCTGAAAGTGGTAGATCCATCAGATTGAGCCAAGGCAAAACTTCCCCAAATGCTGAAGATGCAAATAAATAGTAAAGATTTAGTTTCTTTCAATTTCAAAATGACAATTAGGTAAAATGTTTTGTAATATAATCAATTGAATAAGAAAGCCCGAAAATGGTTCTTCGAAACATGAAAATTCTAATTATTTGATGGAAGCATTAAAACAGCTGGGTCAATATACGTTACTACTGTATCAAGCTTTACGTTCGGTAACAGAATTTAGTACATACAGAGAAAATCTCTTTAATGAATTTGTTAAGATCGGATATCAATCTATACCGATTATAATGCTGGTAGGTGTTTTTACGGGAGCGGTGCTTACACTCCAAACGGCGTACCAATTAGATACGGATTTATATCCGGCCTACATAGTAGGTTCAATTGTGGCACAATCAGTTATTATAGAACTTGCTGCTGTAATTAGTGGCTTGGTTTTGGCAGGAAAAGTTGGTGCAAGGATATCTACCGAACTAGGAACTATGCGTGTGAGTGAACAAATTGATGCGTTAGAGTCAATGGGGTTTAACTCGGTGGCATTTTTGGTGTTACCAAGAATTTTTGCAGGGGTTTTAATGTTTCCGGTTCTTTATATAATCGCTTCTTCGTTAGGAATAATTGGAGGGGTAATTGCAGGTGCAGCGGATGGAATTTTACCGGCCGCAGAATTTATGAAGGGAGCGCGATCTTTCTTTTTCCCGGAAGATGTAGTTTTCGGAATTTTGAAATCTTTTGTGTTCGGGTTTGTAATCACATCTATTTCCTGCTTTAAAGGATATTATGCTTACGGAGGAGCCGAGGGAGTTGGGAATGCTACTACCCAAGCAACCGTTCTTAGCTGTATCTATGTTTTGTTAGCCGATTTTGTTTTAGCCGCCTTACTTTTATAGTTATGATAGAAATAAAAAATCTTACGAAGAGTTTTGGCAAAAACCTGATTTGGAAGGATGTTTCTTTCAGAATAGAAGATGGAGAAACACTAGCCGTAATTGGAAAGTCGGGTTGCGGTAAATCGGTTCTCTTAAAGCATTTGAATGCACTTTTATATCCAGACTCAGGGCAAGTTATTATAGACGGGAATAATGTATTTGACCTCAACTATTCTGAATTAAGGTTAATGAGGCAACGTTTTGGAATCCTGTTCCAAGGGGGTGCGTTATTTGATTCTATAAACACATTTGAGAATATTGCTTTCCCACTTCGGTATTTTACAAAAGCTACAGAAGCTGAGATAAAGGAAAAAGTTGAGGAAGCACTTGAGATGGTGAATCTTGAAGAAGCAGGAAGCAAGGCCACGTCAGAGTTATCAGGAGGAATGAGAAAAAGAGTTGGGTTAGCAAGAGCTATAGTTTTAAAGCCTGAATATTTACTTTATGACGAGCCTACTTCAGGGTTGGATCCACAAACATCAGATGAAATTAATGAATTAATTGTAAGTATGGCTGATAGCTTAGATATTACATCTATTGTAATTACGCATGATATGCATAGTGTGTTATCGATAGCAGAGAAAGTAGCTTTTCTGGATTCGCAAAAGTTAAGCTGGTTTGGAAGTATTGATGAAATGAAAAACAGTGAACATCCACCGTTGGTTGAGTTTACAACTGCCAGCGAATATAAAATTAAGGTATAGACATTGGATAATTTTAAAATCAATTTGAGTAATGAGGCAAAAATAGGTCTCGTTGTGTTAGCGGCAATTATTGTTGCGTTTATAGGATTTAGAATCATGAGAGATCAACCTATTTTCCGCCAATCGAAATTTTTGTACACAACATTTGACAGGGTGGACGGACTGTTGCCCGGAAATTTTGTGCAAATAAAAGGAAATAAGATAGGCTCAGTAAAGGAAATGAATTTTTCTCCTGAAACGGACAGCACTAAAGTAACTCTTGGAATTACAACTCAATTTATGCTCCCAAAGGGATCAAAAGCTGTGTTAAAGAAACCGGGACCCCTCGGTGCCGTTACTATTGAAATAGTGAGAGGCTCGGGCGCAATAGATATTCCTTGGGGGTCTTACATTCCTGGAGAAATAGACGGTGGTGTTTTTGAATCCTTTTCCACTAAAGGGGAAATTATTGCCGATGAGTTAACAAAATCATTGACACATCTAAATCGTATGATGATAAAATTAGACTCATCCATGTATTCTAATAATCGAGATCCGATAAGAAATACATTAAGTAGTTTCGAGAAAACCGGAAAAGACGTTCAGCAGCTAATAGCAAAGAGAAAGCATGATATTGATACCTTGATCGTAAATATGAGCAATATCACTAAGAACTTCGATGAGCTTACTGAAAATAACAAAGAAGAGATCGACTCCATGCTAACTAATCTAAAAAATGCGAGCTATGAGTTAGATAAACTGAGCAAAGGATTAAATAAAACGACGTTGTCACTCAATGAGATTCTTGTAAAGATGAATGAAGGCACCGGTACTTTTGGTAAAATGATTAATGATGAATCACTTTATACAAATTTGGATAGCCTTTCCTTTAATTTGAACGAGCTGGTTAAAAATATTCAAAAAGATCCAAGAAAGTATCTTAAGCATATGCGATTGGTTGAAGTCTTTTAATGAACAAAGCTACTCAAAGGCTTTCAATTCCGCACTTATTCCGTTATATTTGCAAGCTATTTTTGATGCATTGCGTCAATAGAAAATCAAAATTTAATGAACTGTTTTAGAGGACACCTGCTATGGGTTTAATGGAAACGTTGAGAAACGGTACCAAATACATTGTAATCATACTTATTGTTTCATTTGGATTAATTTGGGTGCTTGCTGATGTGGACTTTTTCGGCGCAATGACTGCCGGACCAAATGAATTAGGCCAAGTGAATGGAGATGACATTTCACTTCAAGAGTACAATCAACGAGTACAATATTATAACAACTTGTATGTACAACAAACTGGAAGTAGCATGACTCCGGAAGTTACTGCTATTTATGAGCAACAAGTTTGGGATGAATTGGTAAACTCTCGTCTTATCGAGCAAAAAATGGATGAGCTCGGAATTACTGTTACAGATGCAGAACTGTATGATATGGTTTACGGGGACAATCCGGATCAAATTATTGTGCAGAATTTTAGTAGAGAAGATGGAACCATTGACAGGGCATCTATTGATCAAGTTTTAACAAACCCTGATTTTTCTCAGCAGGCCATTGCTTTAGATCTTCAATTACGCCAAAAAAGAAGACAACAAAAATTAACAAATTACCTATCTGCCGGAGTTCAGGTAACAAAAGAACAAATCGAAGAGGAATATATTAAACAGAATTCTTATGCTGATGTATCTTATGTTCGTTTTCCTTTTGGGGATATCACTGACGATGAAATCTCAGTTACAGATGCAGATCTAAAAAAGTATTACACTACTAATAAAGAAAGCTTCAAGCGCAAAGAAAGCTACCGAGCTGATGTTGTTAAATTCAGTTTCTTATCTACTGCGGAAGATACAACAGCCATTTTTCAGGAAGTTGAAGATTTAAGAAGTAATTTTGCAGAAGCGGAGAATGATTCTCTATTTTTAAATAGACAACAATCATCTACGCCGTTTTCGGCTACTCTTATTGATAAAGATGATGTTCGTGAAGAATACCAAGCAGTACTCGATATTGAAGTAGGTGAAGTAACAGAACCATTTTTTAATGCAGGTCAAGTCAGCATTATCAAAAATGTGGAAGAAAATAGAAATGAGATCAAGTTTGTTATTTTCTCAAGACTCATAGAAGCACTTCCGGGAACGGTAAGAGATGCGGATGAGGCAGCGAGAGATTTTCAAGTATTCGCCGATGAAGACACGGATTTCGAAACGGAAGCTGAGCGCGCTGAGAAACAAATTCAATCTGTATTTGCTACCAAAGGAAATGCATTTATTTCCGGATTAGGAAATAGTCAGCAGATTCTCACATTTTTAGAAAGAGCTAATGTAGGTGATATCTCAAAAGTAATTGAATTAGGTACTGATTTTGTAGTTGTACGACTAAACGAAAAAACAAAAGAAGGTTTCAGATCACTTGAAGAGGTGAAATCACAAGTTGAAACCGCAGTAAAACTAAAAAAGAAAAAGGAATTAGCTGTTAAGAAAGCTCAAGATCTTTTAGCAAAAAATACAACGATTGAAGGATTAGCTGAAGCTGCAGGAAAGGATGTAGGCACTGCTGAAGGTGTATCAGCAAATGCGGTAGTTTTACCGGTAGCAGGTAGAGAGCCAAAAGTAATTGGTGCAATCTTTGAACTTGAAGAAGGTAAAATATCCGGAGTGATGGAGGGAAGCAATGCCGCGTATGTTGTTAAAGTAAACTCAAAACAAACACCACTTATAGAGAACCTTGACGAAGCTACCAAACAGCAAATCAGAACGAGATTAGAAGGCGAGATCAATCAGAAGTTCGGTGCAATTTGGTTAGAGCAATTAAGAAAAGAAGCGGAAATCATTGATAATCGCAAGCGTTTGTTTCAAGGCTAAGTTCAACGTATAAGAATTTAAAAGGCGAGGAGTTTACTTCTCGCCTTTTTTGTTTTTAGCCTGAGTTCCCACAAAGCGATGTCCTCGGCAGATTCTAACTTAGGCAAAAACAACGTCCCTTTCTCAACCTACCGTGCACCCACAAATATGCGTAAATTTACCTCATGAGAGAAACAATCAGTCTACAAAATGTTAACCCTAATTACATAGGCAAATTGGGGAATCTCCGATCAGAGTGGCATAACCTCCCTAACTCCGTACCATATTTGTTTTTCTTTATAGCTCGTCTCTGACCGGCAGGCTACAGCAGGGAAAGTTCTTATTCAATCCGCCTGATCTGCGTTCTGTTTTTTGGATCACTGATTGCGCTGATTTGGATCATTGATTGCGCTGATTTGGAACGCTGATGAGGCGGATGAAACAGATAGTTACTGATGCGTGCGTAATTTACCCTAGTTCCACACGCTCTGCGGTGGAACTAAAACCGGCTGGACGAGCCCAAGTCGTCAAACCGAAGTGCCACCAAACTACGGAACGAGAACAATTGATCGGAATGAATTAGGAATATGAGAATAGTGAATTAGGAATAGGTTTTATAAGAGGCAACCTATTCCTAATTCCTTTATTCGGAATTTATCATTCTTAAAAAATTTTTCTCCTCTAAGATCTCAACTCCCAAATCCTTTGTAATCTTGGTCAAAAGCGGATGGAGAAATAGAATGTTAACCCGAATTATTCGGAGCAGAGCTCCTGATTCTCATTCCGCAGCGGAGCTACGGAATGAGAATAAATACAGGGGACAAAAAGAATTAGTTATACGTTTAATCCCTTGCTTTAAACCGAACGGCCATTCCACCACCACGTGCCAGTGCAATTTTTAGCGTAGCATTTGAATCTACTATCTGACCGTACTTAACCATTAAATATGGATTTGTTTCATAGTCTGCTCCCGGTCCATCAGAATAGATAATAGCGTTATATTTTTTACCTTCTTCCAGAAAATCTAGGTTAACCACATATTCTCGGGCGGTTTCATCGGTTACTGCTCCAAGATACCAATCATCAGAATTTCGATCTTTGCGAACTACTGTAGCATGTTTTCCGATCTCGCCCTTAAGCAATTTAGTGTATTCCCAATCGGTAGGTACATCTTTGATAAACTGAAACGCGACAGGATGCTGCTCATAATTTTTCATCAAATCAGCAGCCATGTGCAACGGGCTATAAATAACTACATAGATTGCAAGTTCTCCCGCAATTGTTGAATGCACTCTATTATTAGGGCGTCCTTCATCATTATCTTTTAGCAAAACATCAAGAATTCCCGGAGTATAATCGAATGGTCCTGACAGCATTCTGGTGAAAAGAATTGTTGGGATATAATTTGGAGGATTTCCACCATCGCCACTCCATGCATTATACTCTTGTCCACGAGCGCCTTCGCGTGTCATCATATTTGGCCATGTTCTGCGAATACCGGTATCTTTGATCGGCTCGTGAACATCCATCATAATTCCATGTTCTGCCGCTTTTTTAACTACTTTTCGGTAATGCCGAACCATGTATTGTCCATGATGCCATTCCCCATTCGCTATCATATCGCCAACATAACCCGATTTTATTGTATTAATACCAAGCTTTTCGTAGTAAGCAAAAGCTTCGTCAATTTGAGATTCATAATTGTCTATGCCGGTTGAAGTCTCATTGTGCATGATGATATTCGTACCTTTGGATTGAGCGTATTCCGTTACTTCTTCCAGATCATAATCAGGGTAAGATTCTGTAAATCTAAATTGATCAGAATTTTCGATCCAGTTCCCATCCCAAGTAATATTCCATCCTTCTACCAACACTCCGCCAAACCCATGTTTGGCTGCAAAGTTAATCCATTTTTTGGTGTATTCGGTAGTGGCTCCGTGTTTTTCTCCGGAATACCAAGTTTTTCTATTAAGATGCATATCCCACCAAATACCCACGTACTTTCCGGGCTTTATCCATGAGGTGTCCTTGATCTTCGATGGCTCATTAAGGTTCAATTCGATGTAGTTATTCACTAAGCCGTTCAGATCTTCATTAACTTTGATCGTTCGCCAGGGAGAAACAAAAGGAGTTTTGGCTCTAACTTTATGTCCGGTTCCATCCATCCAAGGAAAAAGAGTTGCTTGCAGTTTGTTTTCTCCACGATTAATGAGCGACATAGAAGAATAATCGGTAAGTGCAGCCTCATGAAAACTGAGATATAATCCATCAGCTGTTTTCATAGTAAGCGGAGTAGCCGCAGTGTCTATTTGGGAAGCTTTAGAAGCAATGTTCAGATGTTCATAACGATTCGGAATATACGCTTGCAGCCACCAAGCATCATGATTACCAGCTAAAACAAACTCCGTTTTTTCTTCCATAATTACGAATTTATTCATGCCATCTTGTTCAGGCCATTCATAGCGAAAGCCAAGACCGGTGTCATAAAGCCGAAAAATAATATTCATTCTTTTCCCTGATTCATGTTTTAGAAACACCGCCAACTCCTGATGAGTATCCTCTATTTGCTTCACTTCTCCCCAAGGCTGAGTCCATGTACTAGAAGAATCTCTTTTTTGATAACCTATAATCTCAAAATTTTGGCTCAAGTCTTCTTCCTCAAGAACGGCTCCTAATTCTGAGGATAAAATTACGTAGGAAGCTCCTTTATTAAGGCGATAGGTTGGTACTCCATCTTTCAGTTCAAAAATTAATTGAAGCTTTCCAGAAGGAGAATCTGCTAAATGAACAGGGGGAGTTGCTTTTGAAGCTATGTTGGTAATTTTTCGATCTAAGCATGAACTCAAAACCAATAGTGAACTTAGTAAAATAAATCTAAATAGAAGTAACATACGTAATATTAAATGAGTGATTAAATGGAAGGTAAGAAATGAAATTAATACTTAGAAAATGAAATGAATTTACCTGTTTAATATGTTATCGATTTGTTACAGAACTCTTAAACAGAATTCTTTTCTTCTTTAAAATAAATAAACAACATGAATGCTATGTTTAAGAAACTAATACTGACGGGACTATTTGTAAGTCTTACGTCATTAACATTTGCACAAGACAAAACTATGAATAAGAAACTTGAGAAAGCAACTTTTGGCGCCGGATGTTTTTGGTGTGTGGAAGCGGTGTATGAATTAGTAGAAGGTGTAGAGCATGTGGAATCGGGGTATTCCGGTGGACATGTTGAAAAGCCTACTTACAAAGAAGTTGTAAATGGAAACACGGGGCATGTAGAGGTGGCTAGAGTACATTATGACCCAACGGTGATTAGCTACGAACAATTATTAGAAGTTCTTTGGCATTCTCATGATCCTACAACATTAAACCGCCAAGGTAATGATAAAGGTGAGCAATATCGTTCTGTGATCTTCTATCATAATGACGAGCAGAAACAAGTTGCTGAGGCTTCTCTCAAAAAAACGGATAAATCAGGTCTTTGGAAAGATCCAATTGTAACAACTATTGAGCCATTAGATAACTACTATGTGGCAGAGAATTATCATCAAAATTACTTTGAGAACAATCCAAATGCCGGATATTGTTCTTATGTAATTGCACCTAAGATCAAGAAGTTCAAAAAAGAGTTTAAGCACTTACTGAAGAGTTCAAGTTCTGACTAACTAACTTCGATAGATTTCATAAAAAAAGCTCTTTACTAAAAAGCGAAGGGCTTTTTGGGGATATAATCTAATTCTTACCTTTTTGGTTTAAGTGCGCATTGATAATTTCCTGCTTTTCATCTTCAGAAAAACTGCGGTCAAAGTTGAACATGGCATCATTCCAAGATCCATAAATTGGATTAGGAAGCACAAACCACTTCTCTCCGAGGTTAGCTTGGTACATAGTTAAAAGCTTATCACGATCACTTTCAGTTATATTTTTTGCGGGAAGAAAATCATTAAAATCATCACCAAATAGCATCAATATTCTATACTTTGAGCTCACCATTTTTCGCCGCTCAATCTTGGAAGATGTCCAATTTTCTTTTTCTCCCTTCAACAAAACAACATCCATTTGTTCCGAAAGAGGAAACCCAAGTTCTTTAAGATTCTTTCTGGTGGCTTCTTCTGTTGTTGCTTCGCGATTACTCAAGTAAAAAATGATAATTCCTTTATCAAATGCTTTTTTAGTAAACTCAATGGCTCCACTAACAGGATCGGCATTAGCTTCAAGCACCCATTTTTCCCACTCAACAGGATTATACTCGGAATTTTGTGCTATCATACGAGCTTGAAAAGGAGAGTTATCTAAGACTGTTTCATCAATATCTAAAACAATGGCAGTAGGAAGATTAGACACAGTAGTATTAGCCTGTTCAAGAGCTGCCGTCCAGCTTCTATCAGCTAAAGCCGTATCCAATTTTGATGAGGCAGTTTGATACGCCATTAATGACAAGGCATCATATTCTACTGAATTTTGAACCCAAAGCGTTGCTTGTAAAGACGGATGAACTGCAGAAGGTTTTGTTGTAGAGCATGCTCCCAAAAACAGGATAAATATCAAAAATATGCGAAAAAAAGTTGTCATTTTAAGTAGGGTGTTGGATTGAAGAATTACAAAATTAATTGGCTAAGAAAATAACTCAAAAAATTGCCAAACATAAAAAAACCCTCCGAAACTCGAAAGGTTTTTATGGGTTGTTATCTAATCAATTCTTACAGAAATTTAATCTCGTTCTCTGTATTCACACACTATTTCATTTACTTCTGAAATGGAGAGGTCAACATCAACACTCTTAACATCTAAAGGGGATTTGGTTTCTTTGATGGACTTTAAAACATAAGAACGTGCATCTCGCCGTTGGATAATAGCTTTTTCATTCTGATCAAGTTCATCTAATATTTTTGCAAGCTTTTGTCTGGCCTGCGAGTAGGTATATACTTTCATAATTAAATCTCCAGAATTTCAATATCTAATTCCTTTGCTTTTTTTCAAGTTCTTTGTCAACGGTTAGAATGGGTACTTTAAATTTGAGTGCAGAATCCAAAACATAGGCATCATAAGCATATATATTAAGTTCTAATGAAAGTTTTATGGGTCTTTCTAAAAAAGCGTGGGTAGCTAAAGTATTATACTTTAGCAAAAAAATAAAAGTACAACATTATGATGCAGAAATTATTTGAACAAGCTCTAAATATTCAAGAACCATGGTATGTTAAATCAATAGATTTTGATTGTTCAAAAAAGTGTTTAGATATTATATCACTTGATTTTAGAAAAGGAACACGGTTTGAATATACTTCAGAAGATGGAGAATTATTATCAGGTGCTGTGCATGATACTAAAGAGAAGACTTGGCGTCATTTGAATTTCTTTGAACATGAATGTTATTTAAAAGCTAGAGTTCCAAGCATTCGCAAAAAGGATAATAAAGTTGAAATAATTAAAACTCCATGGGAGGGTAAAATGCAAGGTTTTACGTTACTGTTTGAAGCTTTAATTTTACAGTTTCACTTAATGCTATAGAATTTAACCGCTCAAATTCTCCTGGACCACGACCATGTCTACCCATTTCATGTAATAGTTCTCCATCACTATTTAGCACAAAAATCTTTGCTTTCTTTAAGTCCATTACATAGTATTTGCTTTCGTGTAAAATAACACGTAAAGACCCACTTAAGTCTATCTTGCTTGGAATTACGCTATCAACTTGTGTAAAATAAGTCTGAAAAGTATTTCCACTACTTTTTTGACCTGATACAGGATAGCTAATCAGTAAAAACAAACACATAACAAGAAATATTATGTGTGTGTTTATTTTGTTTATACAGTTCATTGATCGATTAATTATTCGGGAGTGACAATTATATCCGGACATTCATTGTTACATGAAGTACATGAGTAATCTTCATGACCATAGGTTACACAGGCAAATTGACCATTAATACATCCTGTTAAAAAAACAATCTCCGGCTATACAATCACTTTCAACATTTATAATTGTTTGTATCTCAGGCTCTTCATCAATATTTATTGAATTAATTGATGTACTAAAAAATGCTATTACTAAAATTAGTATAAGTTTTGGCGAAATCATAGTTATTGATTTTGTTAATCTTAACAAAAGTAATATATATATATATATATGAAAAAGTCAAA
Source organism: uncultured Balneola sp. (assembly GCA_963975485.1). GTDB lineage: Bacteria > Bacteroidota > Rhodothermia > Balneolales > Balneolaceae > Balneola. The sequence continues at coordinate 26,704 of CAXBHO010000026.1, forward strand.
TATTCCTCATAATTAATAAGTAATGAACATATCTGTAGACAGATATGTTCATTCCCAAACCATAACAGAAAGCATCTTTATTCCTTCAAACTCGCTTGAAGATCTTCCCAATCTTTTAGGAAGCGAGCTAGTCCTGAATCCGTCAATGGGTGATTCAACATTCCCATAATAACATTGAGGGGCATAGTACCGACATCAGCGCCAACCTTGGCACATTCTACAACATGCATTGGGTGACGGATACTTGCGGCCAGTACTTCTGTTTCAAAACCGTAATTCGTATAAATATGTACGATATCTTCGATGAGTCTCATTCCATCGCTCGAAATATCATCCAACCTTCCCATAAATGGAGAGATGTAAGTTGCTCCTGCTTTTGCAGCAATTAATGCCTGAGTTGGTGAGAAACAAAGCGTACAGTTAGTTTTTATTCCTTCCTCCGAAAAAGTCTTGATCGCTTTGATACCATCTTTGATCAAAGGGATTTTCACAACTACATTATCAGCGATCTTGGCAATCTTTCTACCTTCTTCAATCATTTCATTATAAGTAGTTGAAACCACTTCTGCTGAAACATCGCCTTCCACAATATTACAGATCTTTTTTATATGACCTTCAAAATCACGCACGCCTATTTTTGCACATAAACTTGGATTGGTTGTTACGCCATCAAGAACGCCTAAATCATTAGCTTCTTGGATTTCTTCGAGATTTGCAGTGTCTATAAAAAATTTCATTGAGTAGCGAGAGTTCGTTAAATAATTATCGCCTAAACATAAGGAATCGAATAATGCCACGCATTATGTAAACCAATATTTCTGTCGCTTATTTTTACACGACTTAAATAAAGTGAACGAACTTATTAACGATCTTTGATGTATATCAACATACTTATAAAAACTAATTTCTTACGGACGTGAACAAATCGATATTAATTGTATTTCTCTTTTCATTATTAATTATTGGCTGTGGAGGAAGTGAAGAATCCAAACCTGCTCAAAATGCACAGTTCTCCGGTTGGGGTGGCGGCTCAGCGGCTGGCCGTGTAACAAGTGTTGAAACGGAAACAGTTACAAGGCAACCCATTGCCGATCAAGTTAAATCTTTTGGAACCATTAAAGCTCAGGATATCGTTGCTATTACTCCTCAAGTAAGTAACAGAATTACCAAATTATATGTTGATCTCGGAGACACAGTTCGGCAAGGTCAACTTCTGGCAAAGATCTATGACACTACTTTCCGCGACCAATTACAACAAGCCAAAGCTCAGTTAGAACAAAGTAAAGTAGCCATTAAAAGAGACAGCACTCAGTTTGCAAGGCAACAGAGACTGCTTGAATCAAATGCGATCAGCCAAGCTGAATTCGATAATGCATTCGCTACATATAGAAATAGTGTTTCCCAATATCAGTCTTCAGTTGCTTCTGTAACTCAGGCTCAGGAAAATTTCAATAATACCGAAGTTCGATCACCTGTTCGTGGTGTTGTGATTTCAAGAACTGGTGCTGAAGGTGATATCGCTGCAGCCGGGCAAGCGTTATTTGAAATTGCAAATCTGGTTGGTTACGAAACACGAATCTATTTACCTGTTCAGGACTGGAAAGCAATTAAAATTGGACAGCCTGTAAATCTTCGAGTTTCAAATGAAGGCGAATCATCTGCAAGAGGAGTTGTTTCACGTAAAAGTCCTCAGCTTGATGCTACCACCGGGCTTGGTGAAGTAGTTATTACACTTACCGAAATCGGATCTTCTATTTACCCTGGTGTACTAACAGAAAACGTAATTGATATTGTAAACAAACCGAATGCTATTGTATTGAAAAGAAGTTCATTAGTTGAAAAAGTTGAAACCGTGATTGAGCCGGAATCTAATACTATTCAATTAGATCGCTCTTATTCGGTTTTTGTTTCGAATGGCGATTCGGTTGCAGAACTTCGCAGGCTTGAGCTCGGTATTGAACAAGGTGATAAGATTGAAATTGTTTCCGGATTGCGAGCCGGAGAAGAGATAGTCGTTACGGGACAATCAAGTTTACAAGATGGAGGCAAGATCAGAGTTGCGTCTCAATCTAGTTTTCAGTCACAATCAAGTTCAGGCAGGAATATTCAAAATGGCGGCGAAGGAAGTCAAGCCCAACAAGGTGGTGGAAGACCCGGAGGACCTGGTGGAGCAGCCTTTCAGAATTTGAGTGAAGAAGAGCGCACAAAGTTGAGACAGAGAATGCAAAACATGTCTCAGGATGAGCGTCGTGCTTTGATGGATAGCGTAAGAACTGCAAACTCTGCGAGTAATTAAAATGGGTGGATTATCTAAACTTGCGGTCGATCGTCCGATAACATTTTTGATGACAAGCCTGATCTTGATTGGGTTTGGAGTTTTTGGTGTTCTTCAACTTCGTCTTAATTTATATCCTGATGTTAGCTTTCCTACTATAACTATATTTACCGGTTATGAAGGTGTTGCTCCTGAAGATATGGAAACACTTGTAACCCGTCCTATTGAAGAACAAGTCGGAAGTATCAGCGGCATTCGTAGAGTTCGTTCTCTTTCCAGCCAAGGCGCTTCTGTTGTAAAATTGAATTTTAATTGGGGAACCGATCTTTACGAAGCTGAAAACGATGTTCGAAAACAACTAGGGTTCGTGTCTCGTGCCATTCCTCGAGATGCTGAAACACCTCTTGTTTTTAGTTACGATCCAAATCAAGAACCAATTGTAGTATTAGCCGTTACTTCAGAAGCTCGCAGTTCCAGAGATCTCCGAACGTATGCTACTCAAGTTTTAGAACAACGGATTGAGAGAATTAATGGAATTGCTTCAGCAGAAACCTCAGGCGGGCTGGAACGTCAGATCAATGTTGTAATCGACAGTCAAAAAATGCGCTTGTATGACCTGACCATCGCCCAAATCTCAAGTCGTTTAAATGCAGAAAATATCCAGATTCCTGCCGGGCAATTAATTGAAGGAAATACCGTCTATTCTCTTCGTACAATGGGGGAATTAAAAAGTGTTGAGCAAATTAAGAATACCGTTGTTGCAACCAGAAATGGGCAATCACTTCTTCTTAAAGATGTAGCCAATGTGGAAGACGGTATTTCGCAACCAATTGGGAATGTTAAAATTGATGGCGAAAGCGGCGTTATTGTAAATGTATATCGCCAAAGTGATGCCAACGTAGTAGTTGCTGCTGAAGCTGTTATTGAAGGCTTAGAAGAAATTAAAAAAAGCTTGCCACCTGATGTTGAGGTAAATATTCTTACCAATAAAGCTGAGTTTATTAAGCTTTCTATTGAGAATTTATTACTAACCGGACTTCAAGCAATTATTCTTGTTGTATTGATTCTGTTAGCATTCTTAAGAAGTGGACGCTCTGCCTTGATCATCGCTATTTCTATTCCGGTTTCAATTATTACAACTTTTGCGGTAATGAACTTTGCTGACCTGAGTTTGAATATTATTTCGCTTTCGGGATTAACACTTGCCGTTGGTTTGGTTGTTGATGATGCCGTTGTAGTTTTGGAAAATATCTTTCGCTTTAGAGAGGATGGGAAAGGTCGAAAAGAAGCCGCCATCATGGGGGCGAAAGAAGTTGCCGTGCCCGTTGTTATTTCTACGCTAACCACTTTAGTTGTATTTTTACCAATCCTTTTTGTGCCTGGAATTGCCGGGTTTTTATTTAGAGATCTCGCATTAACTATCTCCTTTTCGCTTTCTGTTTCATCTTTGGTTGCTTTAACATTAATTCCGATGATGACTTCTCAATTTTACAAAGATGGAGAATTATCGATCGAAGCAACTAATAAAGTAGCCAACTACTTCAGTAATGCTTTGGAAAGATTAGAACGTGCATATTCGAAACAATTGGATAAAGCGTTAAATAGAAGTGGCTTGGTTGTATTAATCGCAGTTTTATTTTTTGCTGCTACTCTACCCATTTTTTATACGCTTGGGGGAGAATTTTTCCCCCGAGTTGACGAAAATGCCTTCACCTTAGAAGTAACCCGGGAAGCAGGTGTAAGTTTATTGGAACTTGAGCGTTCCATTGGCCAGGTTGAAAGTATTATCAAAAAAGAAGTTCCTGAAGCTCGAATTGTAGTTTCAGATTATGGAGATAAAGAAGGAATTGAAGGCGCTGATAGTCCCGGTGGTTTTACCGGAACGGTGAGAGTAGAACTAGTTGCTCAGAAACAACGCAACAGATCTCAATTTCAAATTGTGAGCGATGTATTGGAATCACTGCAAATAGTACCCGGAGTTGATATTCAGGAAACAATTCAGGATCCGCTTAGTCCAGACGGAGAAAATGGGTTAATTGTTCAAATTTTTGGTTACGATGCTGAAGTAAAAAAAGAGCTGTCAGATGGAGTTAAAGAAAAAATTACTCAAATTAATGGTGTGGTAAGTGCCTATAGTACAGCCGATCAAGGTCGCCCGGAAATCCAATTAACATTGGATAGAGAGCGGATTTCTTTGGTTGGATTAAACACCAATCAGGTTGCGAGCGCTATAAGTGACGCTGTACAGGGAAATATAGCCACTAGTTTTGTTGATGAAGGCGTTGAGTTTCAAGTGAAAGTAGAATTAGATCCAAAACAAAAAACAGCCTCAACAGATCTTGAAAATATTCAGATCCAAACTGCCAGCGGAGAATGGATGCCACTCAAAAATTTAGCTCGTATTGAACGTTATACCGGCCCAACAAATGTTACTAGAATCAACCAAGAGCGAGTAATTGAAATTTTTACAGAACTTGATGGTGTTGATCTAAAAACAGCCACTGCAGAAGCAAGAACACTTCTGGATGAAATCCAATGGCCCGATGGATACCGTTACGCATTAGCCGGTTCAGCAGAAGAACAAGCTGAGTCGTTCAATTTCTTGTTAATTGCTTTTGCTATCGCAGGAGTTCTAACTTATATGGTAATGGCTTCTCAGTTTGAAAGCTTGATTGAACCATTTATTATCATTTTCACTATTCCACTTGCACTTTCCGGTGTTCTTATCATTTTAGGTATTACCGGCACAGCAATTAGTGTTACTTCTATGGTCGGGCTCATACTCCTTTCAGGAATTGTAGTTAATAATGGAATTGTGATGATCGATTATATTAAGATTCTTCAGGCTCGCGGTGTTAAACGTCATAAAGCCATTGTTGATGGAGCAACCAGGCGTTTACGCCCTATTTTAATGACTGCACTTACCACCATTCTCTCGATGGTTCCTCTTGCGTTGGAACTTGGTTCGGGATCAGAAACATGGAGCCCAATGGCCAGAACAGTAATTGGCGGATTAACCATGTCCACATTCCTAATGCTTTTTGTTGTACCGGCAATTTTTAACCTTATGAATAAAGGAGTAGAACGTCTCGGTTTCAATTCAGTAAATAAAGTCGATCCACTTTCTAAAACAGAAGAGGTTGATGTGTGATGAATATCTATTCTTTAATTTCAAAAAATGCTTTTCTCAACTCCCTCTATTGTAAAGGAAGTTCGTTGATTAAGTTTCATAATAGTCCCCTCTTGCGCCAAAGGCATTCCTTCGGAAAGAGGGGATTCAGGGGTGTGTCATACCCAATTTATAAATCTCTCTATTAGTCATAATGAGGTTCTGCAATGAAAAAATTTACACTTACTGATAGTATTCTAAAAAGACCCATTACGGTTATCATGATTACGATCATAACGATCGGATTTGGGGTGTTTTCGCTTACAAATCTACGCGTTACTTTAAACCCGGAAATCAACATTCCTATTCTGGCGGTTTCAACCGGGTATAATAATGTTGCTCCCGAAGACATTAATCGGATTTTAGTAGAACCCATCGAGGGCGCATTATCTGCTATTGAAGGCATTGAATCATTAGAAGCTAGAGTTAGTCGTGGAAATGCTTTTATCAGTTTAAGATTGTTTGAAGGCACAGACATCAGAAAAACGGAGTTAAAAGTTCAAAAAGCCATAGATCAGATTCGAAATGATCTCCCCGAACAAGCGCAAAACCCGGTTATTTTTCAATTCGACCCGGAAAACAGACCCATCATGCAACTCAGTATTAATTCTGATATCAGGGGGCTTGATGAACTTCGTAACCTCGCCGTTGAAACGGTAGAACCAAGATTGGAACGCATCGTTGGGCTCGCATCAGCTGAAACACAAGGTGGTTTAGAGCGCCGAATTTATATAGATGTAACACCGATGAAGTTGGCTCAACATAATATTGCACCTGCCGATATAGAAAATGCCATCCGATCAAACAATGTTCAATTACCGATTGGGAACATAGTTGCACAAAATATAAGCTATAATGTGCGCGCAGAATCCATGTATAATGATGTGGATGAGATCAAAAATACTATTGTTAAGATTTCCGAAAACGGAATTCCTATCAGAGTTCAGGATGTTGCAAACGTTTCTGATGATTTTACTGAAGTAACTAATTTTGTACGAGTAAATGGCAGAAGCAGTGTTTCCATCGAAATACAAAAGAATTCAGATTCCAACACTCTTGATGTTGTTAATGCCGTAAAAGAAGTTGTACCTGAGATTAATGAAATATTACCCGCTGGTGTTGAGTTACGCGTACTCTCAGACCAGGGAAAAGTAATTGACCAGTCAATAAGTAATCTGTCTCAATCAGCATTAGCTGCCCTTATTGTAGTAGTTGTGGTAATTATAATTTTTATGGGAGGCTGGCGAATTTCCCTAATCGTTGCTGTAACTATTCCTGTTTCTATAGCAGCAAGTTTTACAGCGATGTATGCCATCGATCTAAGCCTGAATACACTTACAATTTCTGCCCTTGCACTCGCAATTGGTTTACTGGTAGATAATGCCATTGTGGTAACTGAAAGTATTGCCAGAAAATTAGAAGACGGACATACCAAATATGAATCGGCATTAAGAGGTACCAATGAAGTGATTGGCGCTTTACTTGGTTCAACACTTACTACGTTGGGAGTATTTATTCCCATAATCATGATGTCAGGATTCCAAGCTCAGTTATTGCGCGAGTTTGCATTAACGATCTCTTTTGCAATTGCTATGTCATTCATAGCATCCGTAATTATTGTTCCTGTACTTTCCGTGCTTGTGCTGGATGGAAATCAATTCAATAAAAGAAACTTTATGTTCAAAGCTATTTCAAAGCTGGAATATGGATATGCAAAAGGACTGAATTGGTTTTTACATCATAAATGGATTCCTACACTTGGCCTAATAGCTATTATTGCAGCTACTTTTATCATGTTCTCGACTATTGAGAAAGAGGGATTTCCTGAAACGGATTCCGGAGAAATAGATGTGAGAGTAAACTTACCGGAGGGTAGTAAGCTACAAAACACACTTGCTGTGATGGATAATTTTTTCGCAGCTATTGAATCAAAACCTCAAATTGAAACGATCGTTTCATCCATTGGGCGTAGCCGTTGGACGGTTCAAAGTAATCGTGGAAATTTTAACCTGAGCTTGGTTCCTCAAGAAAAAAGAAAAATCTCTACAGCTCAACTTGCTGCTGATTTACGCCAGGAATTAACCTCTCCGGGTGTACAAGTAAATGTTTCTGTAGAAGGTGGAAACAGCTTTGGTGGTCGTGGATTCCGCGGTGGGAATAACGCAATACGCCTTTCTTTGGTTGGATCTGAGATCTCTGTGCTCACTGATATTTCTGATAAAATTGAAGCTCGTTTACTCGAAGATCCGGCTGTTATTTCTGTAGATAATGGCCGTGCAGACCCAACACCTGAACTTCACTTCGTATTAGATCGGGAAAGGATTAATCGTCTTGGTACTGATGTTCAAACTATTGCTAATTCCTTACGAACTCAAACATTAGGTAATCAAGCAGGCTATTATCGCTCAGAAGGCCGAGAGATACCCATTGAAGTTCGTACTTCCAAAGAGGTGCTTAAATCACGTGACGATTTATTTGACCTTGAAGTTGCTCAATATGAAAATCAGCGCATTCCGGTTATGGCTGTTGGCAACTTTATAGAAGTAGAGGGCGTTGATTCTTTCAGCAAAAGAAATCGTGAAATTCTGCTCGATGTAAATATTCAGATCAACGGGAATGCTACCGAATACAGAGAACAAATTGTTTCTTTCCTGGAAAATGATATTGTGTTACCGGATGGATATCGTTATGATTTCACTGGTGCAACAAGCATTTTTCAACGGGATGCCTCTCAATTCTTATGGGCAGGGGCTGCGGCTCTTTTATTAATGTTTATGATCATGTCGTCATTATTTGAAAACTTCCGTGATCCCTTCGTAATTTGGCTTTGTATTCCAATGGCGCTTTTTGGATCATTAGTTTCTTTGTTTTTACTTGGTACCGCACTCAGCACTACCGCTCAGGTTGGTATGTTTATGCTCGTTGGGATTATCGTTAACAACGGAATTGTGCTAGTCGATTACATGCACTTGAATACCAAAGGAATGGATTTTGATCTCAATAAAAATTCTGCTTTTATGAATGGTGTTCTTGAAGCATGCAAGAGAAGAATGCGCCCTATTTTACTAACTGCTATCACAACAATTTTTTCGATGATTCCTCTTTCTTTGGAAATTGGAGCAGGTGCGGAGATTTGGTCGCCACTTGCAAGAACAGTGATCGGAGGATTGGCTTTCGGTGTGATCTTTACGCTGTTTATCATTCCTGCAATTTCTGTAGGACTTAAGCAAAATATAAATTGGATTGGATCTTTATTCTCAAGTAAAAAATCCGGAGAAGAGAGAAAAGTTGCTCTTAGCAGTAAATAATTTACATGAAATATTAGATATTGGAACTACGAATAGCTATTCTTGTTATAGGTAAAAAGAAAGAATTTTTAATGGAGATATTATTATGAACAAGTCAGGAAATTTTATTGCAGGAATATTAACAGGAGCTTTAGCAGGAAGCATTTTAGCTTTGCTTTATGCACCGGATACCGGGAAAAACACCCGTGGTCGTTTATCTTATCAGTTAAGCAATTATAGAGATGAGCTCAATGACCTGATCGCTCAACTCAAAAAAGAAAAGCAAAATCTGATTTCGGAAGCCAAAGACAAAGGCGATAAAGTAGTTCAATCAGCTAAACAAAAAGCAGATGATCTTATCAAAGAAGCGGAAGGCTTACTTGAAAATATTGAGAAAGTAAAAGAAGAGTAAAAACTTTCTTAGCAAAAAATTTAAAGGACATTGTTTAATTACGATGTCCTTTTTTTTATAAGTAAAGATTAATTTAGTGCTTAAAGTCTTTACTATGCTGATACCGGAAAAGCGATCTAGTGTAGCGTCAATGTTCATTTGTCGGTTAAAAGCTATCGGATAGCCTGTTCATTGACTATTTGGAAAGGTGAATAAGAAAAAACACCATCCATCACCCCGTTTCTCACCCACATTACAACAGTTTCCAAATTTGAAGGAAAC
>CAXBHO010000027.1:0-36011 GCA_963975485.1 uncultured Balneola sp.
ATTTGGTATTTGAGTTTTGTTTGTCATTTGTTGTTTGGGTTTTGTCATTTAGCTCGTCAGACGTATATATCACTCGTAAATCTCAAATTTCAAAGAACAAATTCCAGTAGCAGCAACTTCTGGCTGTTTAAAATTTGGTATTTGAGTTTTGTTTGTCATTTGTTGTTTGGGTTTTGTCATTTAGCTCTTCAGAGCTTATAGACTTCATCTTTAAAAACTTTTCCGCGGTGTTCGTAATCATCAAACATGTCAAAAGAAGCACACGCAGGACTTAGTAAAACTATTTCGCCACGTTTTGCTACTTTGTGAGCTGCACGCACAGCTTTCATCATACTTTCAGCTTTAACAAAATTTGGAGCTACATCACCAAGCTGTTCTTCAACCCGGTCTTTGGATTCTCCAATAGCAATAATCGTATGTACTTTTTCTTTGATCTGATCTACGATTTCGCTGTAATCATTTCCTTTATCACGACCGCCAAGAATTAATGTCATTGGAACATGAAAGCTATCCAGTGCAAACCAGACAGCATTTACATTAGTAGCTTTGCTGTCATTAATATATTTCACGCCTTCCACAACACGAACTTTTTCAAGACGATGCTCAACGCCCATGAATGATTGGAGGCTTTCACGAATAGCATCGTTTTTGATTTCGGCAGCACGTGCAGCCAAAGCCGTTGCTAATCCATTGTTCAAGTTGTGATTGCCACTAAGACCTATTTCATAAACTGGCATAAGCGTTTCTTCTTTGTTATTAAATTTGAAGATGATATGTTCGTCGCGTACAAAAGCACCTTCCGGCACTTCATTGATGTATGAAAAAGCCCACAGTTTTGGAGCGTCTTTTTTTTTATGAAGAGACGCTACATGGCTTTTTATGATTAGATCGTCATAATTAAAGATGAACCAATCTTTTTCCGTCTGATTTTCTGTAATTCTGAACTTTGAAGCCGCATAAGCCTCAAAACTGTTACCGTATCTGTTCAAATGATCCGGAGTAACATTCAGCAATAAACTGATTGTTGGTTTGAAAGAGTCAATGTGGTCTAATTGAAAACTGCTGATCTCAAGGATGAAATCTCCTTTCGTTTCATCCACTACATCCGAAAAAGCTACACCGATATTTCCTGATACCGAATGCTCTCTTTTCGCTGTATTCCAAACATGATTTAACCAATTGGTAACGGTTGTTTTCCCATTACTTCCGGTTGTAGCAATAATTCGCTGATCAGTAAACCAACTTGCCACTTCAATTTCTGAATAAACTTCTTTTCCTTCATTCAGGTAATATTGAATGATTGGAGATTCCGTTGGTACTCCAGGACTTAGAACTACAAAATCAGCTTTTTTAGCTTTCTCTGAATGCCCGTTTTCTTCAAACTCTATTTGAGCGGTAACTAATTTCTGTTTCCAATCTTCTTTAATAGTTCCGTAATCAGATACAAAAACGTCAGCACCTTTTTTGTTTAGCAGGAGAGCGGCAGCAATTCCACTTCTAGCAGCGCCAATTATAACGATATGTGTTCCTTTTACCTTCATCATCTGATTTTCAAGGTTAGAAGGCTGACAATTCCAAGCATCACTGATATAATCCAAAAACGAACAACGATTTTTTGTTCTGGCCAACCCTTTTTCTCAAAATGATGATGAATTGGGGTCATTAAGAACACTCGTTTTCCTTCACCGTATTTTCTTTTTGTGTATTTGAAATAGGTAGTTTGAATGATCACGGAAAGCGTTTCAAAAAAGAATACGCCACAAATGAATGGTAAAAGAAGCTCTTTGTGAAGCATCAATCCCAATGCACCAAAAGCGCCGCCAAGGGCTAAAGATCCGGTATCGCCCATAAATACAGAAGCAGGATTAGTGTTGTACCACAAAAAACCCATAGAACCGCCAATTAGTGCAGCACTGAAAATTGTTAATTCTCCGGCTCCCGGTAAATACATAATATCTAAATAGCCGGATAAATCAGTTCTTCCGGATACATAAGCGAAAATAGCGAAAACAAATCCACTAATAGCAGAAACACCTGATGCCAATCCATCTAAACCGTCGGTTAAATTTGTAGCATTGCTTACAGCTGTTATTACAAATACAGCAACAGGGATGTAGATCATCCAACCTAGATTCTCTCCAAATACTGCATAATCAATATTTACATTTTTCAAGAATGGAACAGTAGAAAGCGTATTTACATCAGCAAAATCAGGATGGAAATACAAAACAGCACCAACTACAATACCAACAACAACCTGTCCTACGATTTTGAATCTTCCTGCTAGTCCGCTTTTGTCTTTTTTAACCACTTTGATGTAATCATCTATAAATCCGACCAGACCAAGTGCGATGATCACAAATACAATTAACCATGCATATATGCTATCCATTTTCATGAAAAGGACTGAAGGAATAACTACTGCAAGAATTATGATAACTCCACCCATTGATGGCGTTCCGGTTTTAGCTTGATGGTGATCTAGCCCAACATCGTCACGGAATACTTCTTTAAGTTGCATTTTGCTCAGCCACTGAATAATTCGACGCCCAATGATCAAACTTATGATCACAGAAGTAACGGCAGCTAAACCGGTACGAGTAGAGATATATTCAAAAGCACCGGCACCGGGAAATTCATAGGTTGCTTCAAGCCAAGAGAATAATTCGTATAACATCAGAATCCTCCCTGGGCTTTAAGTTCAAGAGCTTCTTTAGCAATTACACGGTCATCAAAAGGATGACGTACACCATCAATTTCTTGGTAATCTTCGTGTCCTTTACCCGCAATGAGAATGATATCATTACTTGAAGCTAGCTCAATAGCTTTAAAAATAGCCTCTTTCCGAGAGGTGATCGTAATTACATTATTCGTGTTTTCAAATCCTTGTAAAATATCTACGATAATAAGGTCAGGATTTTCAGTTCTTGGGTTGTCACTCGTAACAATGATTTTGTCAGCAAATCTGGAAGCCGCAAGGGCCATTTCAGGTCTTTTAGTTGAATCTCGGTCTCCACCGGCTCCAAAAACACAATAAATAAGTTGGTTTTCTTCTCGCATCAATGAAAGAGTATTCAATACATTTTGTAAAGCGTCAGGCGTATGCGCATAATCAACGATTACAGCAGGAAGCTTTGCAGCATGTTCAATTGTAACGGCTTCCATTCTTCCCGGAGCACCTTTTGCTTTAGATAAAGCCCGTGCAACTTCTTTAGCCGTAAAACCTAGTTCATTACAAATCAAAAAGGCTTCTGCTAAGTTGTAAGCGTTGAAATCGCCAACTAAAGAAGAACTGATCTCAGTACTGTTTACTGAAATTGTTAATCCTTCGGGGGAGTTTTTTAAGATTTCCGCATTCTTAGAGAATGAAAGCTGAGAAACGGTAGCTTTGGTATTTTGTCCCATGAACACCCCTTGAGCATCATCCATATTTATAATGGCAGATGAATCAGAACTCAGGTCATCAAATAATAATTTCTTTGCGGTAGCATAATCTTCTAACGTGTCATGATAATCGAGATGATCATGCGAAAGATTGGTAAATGCAGCTATGGAAAAATTAAATCCTCCAACTCTAGCTTGATGTAGCGCATGAGATGAAACTTCCATTACCAAATATTGCGATCCGGCTTCTACCATCTTCTTCATATCAGCAGCGAGCTCAATCGGATCAGCGGTGGTAAGTTTACTATCTAACGGTTCATCTAAAATTCTTTTCTCAACAGTGCCTAGTAATGACACTTTTTGGCCAAGCTTAGAAAGAGTTTGATACACCAAAGTGGCGGTAGTTGTTTTCCCATTTGTGCCGGTAATTCCAATAATCGTAAGTTTTTCACCGGCATTACCCGCCATTTTTTGAGCTAAAGGACCAATTAATGCACGAGTATCCTCAACTTCGATCACACAAACTTCGGCATCAGTGTAAAAAGATTCTTCACAGATAATTACTTTGGCACCGCGATGGATGGCATCTTCTAAAAACATATGTCCATCTACTTCAGTACCTCGGATAGCAATAAACACAGAGCCTTCGGTAACTTGGCGGGAATCTTGTACAAGCACACCAATGTCGCCTTCCGGTTTATAACGAGAAGTGTTTAAAGGACTAATAAACTCTATGAGTTCATGAGTTGTCAATCTCTATCCTCCAAGGTTACAAGTTCAAGTGATTTTGCTTTGCCGCGAATAGTAACTGAGCTTCCAAGTCTCATTTTATCACCGGCTTTAGGAAATTGGCGTTCTACAGTTCCTGAACGATAGGTCGTAGCATTCAGCCCAAGATCAGACAAGATCGTTGTTGCTTGCCGCATACTCATTCCACGTAATTCAGGAACCTCAGCATAACCTTCCTTAATCATCGAACTATCGACAGGTGAATAGGTTTCTGATAAAGTGATAATAATTTCATCTCCGGCATTAATAAATTCTCCGGGCTTAATATTTTGAGAAACTACATATCCCGTTTTACCTTCAACTGAATAAGGAATATTGAATTTTTCGAGTAGGTTTTCGCTTTCATCCCGTGAAATACCTAAAAAGGAAGGTGCTTTTGTAATAAAATTTGGTTTTTCTTTTGGTGACATACTTCTCTGAATATCACCATCCAATCCGGCAATTCTTTTTGCCGTTTCTCTGAATATTGGTGCTGCTGTAAATCCACCATAACCACTTGTTTTAGGCTCATTAAGCATGATTAAGCACACATACTTTGGATCCTCAGCAGGAAAAAACCCCACAAATGAGGCAAGATATTTATTGGAATATCTTCCTTGATACACCTTCTTAGCGGTGCCGGTTTTACCTGCAATTCTTAAACCGTCAATCTGTGCCCATTCTCCGGTTCCTGAATCACTAACAACACTTTCAAAAATGGGTAGAATTTTTTGAAGGGTTTTTTTCTTTGCAACACGACGAATTTCAACAGGGGTGTTGTCTAATACAATATTTCCGTTTTCATCTTCAATTTTATCTACCAAATAAGGGCGCATCAACATGCCTTCATTAGCAAATGCAGCATACGCTTGTGCAACTTGTAACGGTGTTGCAAGAACTTCATAACCATGACTCATCCAAGGAAGACTTACTAAACTCCAATCGTACGGTTTATTCAAAATTCCTGCTACTTCACCCGAAAGATCGATATTGGTTTCAGAGCCAAAGCCTAAATTTCTGGCATATTGATAAAAGATTTGAGGCTTTAACCGCATAGCGATTTCAGCTGTAGCAACATTTGATGATTTTTGAATCACTTCTTGAAAAGTCATATTCCCAAGCGGGTCATGATCGCGCAGTGTTAACCCATGAATTTGAACTTCACCTGATTCAGGCGTTTCAAAAATTTCATCAAAATCAACTTTATTCTGTTCAACGGCAGCAATGGCTGTCACTAGCTTAAAGGTAGAACCGGGCTCAACCATATCAGAAATAGCGAAATTTCTACGATTCTCATGTTCATCTCTTCCGGGATAATTAGGGTCGTAAGTGGGGTAATTAGCCATTGCTTTAATAGCGCCCGTTCTCGGATCAATAATTATTCCGGTTCCATATTCTGCTAAATGTTTTTCAACTCCCTTCTTTAACTCATCTTCTAAAATCGCTTGGATGTAGGAATCAATGGTGGTATGGATTGAATTCCCATTTTCAGGAAGCTTTTTGGGAGCTCCTACATAAGCAGAAATTTGATTTCTAGGACCTCTCCGTACTTGCTGAACTCCGTTTTCACCTTTAAGCTCTTCATCGTAATAAGCTTCCAGTCCGGTTTTTCCGTCCATATTATGGTTTACAAAGCCAAGAGAATGTGCTGCTAATGATCCAAATGTATATTTTCTGCTGAAGCTTTCTTCAATGATGACACCTTTTATATCTAATTCCCGAATCGCATCTCTTGAAATAGGAGACAGGTTCTTGGCAAGAACGATATACTGAGAATTTGAAGGAGCTTTAGTAATTCTCTGTTTATAATAGGATGCAGAACTGTTGGTTTCATTTGCAAGAACCTTAGCAAGTTGATCTATTTGTTTCTGAGAAACAGATTTGCCATTTAGATCTTTTACTTTTGGATCGAGCGCAATCAAGTAATTCGCTGCATTGGTAGCAAGCAAAGTCCCGTTAGCATCATAAATGTTGCCACGCTGAGCCGGAATCGGAATAGAATCTATGGCCTGTTTGCTCCAAAGTAAGCGAAGCTCTTCACCTTCAAAGTAATTGATCCGGATCAACTGAAAAGCCAACACACAAGGTATCAGCAACAGTAATCCAAATACCAAAAACATCCTGCTTAATATGGCGGTTCTTTCTGTCATCTACTGTTTTACCTCGATCAACTTATCCGCAGGTCCGCCGTTTATAAAACCGGCTTGTTCTGCTTTATTGTAGATTTCAGCGGGACCAACCATACGATCGTATTGCAATTTAAGCGCGTCATGTTGTGAACGCACCTTATTATATTCGCTTTCAAGCTTTTGAACTTCTTCTAACAGTTTTTGAGTTGCAAAAACATGCGTCAGATATAAAAAGCCAAATACGCCAATAGCGATAGTGGCAAAAATAACTTTCCAGGGTTTTATTCCTTGAATAGTCTTTTTAACCGACTTTCCTGCTTTTTTACCTGAAGATCTTTTTCCTGTGGGGGATGAAGATGGGGGTTTTATGTCAGGTAAAGGTACTTTACGGAGGTTAGGCCTGGTTTTGTGCTGTTTTAGTGGGGATTGCACGATCATTGACTACCTCCGCTTGTTTTTTCAGCTATCCGGAGTTTAGCGCTCCGAGCAGCCGGATTTTTAGCAACCTCTTGGGGAGAAGGGGTTATAATCTGTCGATTGACAGCCTTAAGTGGGGAAATTACATTGCCATAGAAATCTTTTTCAAGTTTTCCTTCAAGATTTCCGGCTTTAAAGAATTTTTTAACAATGCGATCTTCCAAAGAGTGATAAGACATCACCACAATGCGACCGCCGGGTTTCAGAACTTCCAAAGATTGAGTGAGTACATCTTTCAATACATCTAACTCACGATTTACTTCAATTCTGATTCCCTGGAATACTCTTGCTAATGATTTAACCGCAAATTTTGCAGGTACAAGCTCTTTTATAATAGAAGCTAGTTGACCTGTTGTTTCAATAGGTCTGTTGTTGATAATTTCTTTAGCAATCTGTCGGCTAGCGCGTTCTTCTCCATAATGAAAGATTACATCGCGAAGTGTTTCGTAATCATAATTGTTCACTACCTGATATGCAGAAACGCCGGAAAGATTCCCCATTCTCATATCTAGAGGACCATCTTCCTGAAAACTAAATCCACGTTCCGCTTCTTTAATTTGATGTGTGGAAACACCGAGATCGAGTAGGATTCCGGCTACCTGACCTTTTACAGGGGGAGGTAGAAGTATTGTCAGATAGCCGAAATTACCTTTTATCGTTTTAAATCGTTCGTCATCACCGATACGAGCAGTTGCAGCTGCAATGGCTTCATCATCTTGATCGATGGCATAAAGGGTAGCGTTATCACCTAATCGTGATAGAATTTCTTTTGAATGCCCGCCGCCACCAAGAGTCGCATCTATATATATAGAATTCTTCTCAGTAATTAAGCCTTCCATACATTCATTAAGCATTACCGGTATGTGCTCATGATATGTAGTCATGTCATGCACCATCGGTTTCAATTTCTCCGCCAAGTACTTGCTCGAAGATTTCTTCGATAGAATCGGCGCTTACATTTGCATCAGCTTCTTCTAATTTAGCAGGAGACCAGATTTCGATGTGTTCGCCCATTCCGATAAAAACCACCTTAGAATCTATGGCAGAATAATTGATATGATCGGAGGGGAGGGCGATGCGATTTTGCTTGTCGAGGGATAGATCTTCAGCAAAACGCAGTAAATATCTTTTAACTAAACGGCCTTTTTTACTGAAAGAATTTACTTTAGAAAGCTTTTCTTCCACAGCTTGCCATTCGTTTTCGGGGTATAAATAGAGGCATTCTTCAGATTGTCCGCGCACGATAGTGAAACGTTCTTGTGCGTCTGGATTGAGATTTTTACGTAGTTTGGCAGGGAAGGCTACACGACCTTTATCGTCTATAGAATGCTCGTATTGTCCTTTAAAACTAGGCACGATTCCCTCACAGGTGTTGAAGATTGCTAAATTGTGTGATTTGAGAATAGTCCCCACTATCTCCCACTTCACCCCACAATGTACCCTAAAAATGTATTACGTGTCAAGAAATTTGTTTACAAACCAGAAAAAGTTTTCCACAGTGTATTTGGGGCGCTTTTTTAACTATGAAAAATAGTAGTGAGAGGGTTTTTGAATAATGAATGTTGAACAGTTGAATATTAAACTTTGAAGTGATTGCTTTCCGAACTCTTCCAGAGTTGAGTAAGAGATATTTCTTGAATTTCAGAAGGGTTAACTCTGGAAGAGTTATCTAGCCCCGAAAATGTTGATAGTAGTTAAAGTCTCCCCTTGAGAGGAGATGAAAGTCCAAATAGTTTTTTGGATTTTCGGAGGGGTGTAGATAGGATTTTGTGACAAACTTCTTTTAAGTGCAGTTGCACCATCGCAGATCCAACGACACCCCGGATGAAGTCCAGTATGCTCTGAACTTCATCAGCCCCTCTGGCAGATGGGAACAAGAGTAAAATTGAACGGCTTTCATTCATTCGGCTTTTGAAAACTGGACGGAAAAAGTGAGGGACAAGTTTGCGTGTCCGAAGGACTCCTATGGAGATATAAAAAGTGTTCAATGCCAAAGGCATCCGCCAACTGGCGGGAAAGTCAATAAGATGCCAAACTCCTCACATCGGAATTCTATCAATACTCCGAATAAATTCAGCCCGATGTTTCGTCAAACAAGGAATCTTAGGATTGTTAATCTTGCTCTCACCTATTTACAGTTATTAGCGTTCTAAATTAGCTAATAATTCTTTAGCTCTTTCTCTTGCTTGTTCGTAAGCATCGCCTTGAAATACAGGAAGATTGGAAAGGATTTCTAAAATCTCTTTATTTTCAATAACAGATGTATTTTCGAGTAGTATTCCTGCGAGGTGGGGATTAATGTATGTATAGAGACCATTAGCTATTCTTATTAAAACCTCTTGAGGAGTTTTAGAACCTGAAGCTATTTTTGGAAGAAGTACATTTCTATAGATCCAAGGATTACTTTTTTCTAACTGCTTGCCAAACTCTTCTGTAAATAATAATGAATCTGATTTTTCAATCTCAAAATTGGTCAGTCCAGAAATATCATTCTCATCATAATCTTGGATATCTATCCAGCCAATTTTATTCCCAAGTTTAAAACCGGTTGCGTTACTATAAAAACAACCAGACGGACAATCATTTGCTTCACCATACTGAACAGAAAAACCAATGAATTGATCTTTTTCTATGGTTAAAAAAATCTCCACATTTTGTTTGTCAGGAAGATTCTGGGAATTTACAAATTCAACTATATCAGCGGGTATTTGTTCTTTTTCATCTATGAATAAACCACAAGAAATAGTTGTAAGTAAAATTACTGTAATTAAGCTTCGCATTGGAGATTCGTTTATTTACGATCGAAGAATTCTAAAGAGTAAACTTTTTTGAAAAAAAAATATTATTAAAAAAATAGAATCCATCATTCAAAACTCCCTAACCAGTCCCTTCACCAACTCCGCAAACTCTCCTTTCTTCATTTCGGCGGCTTCTTTTACTTCTGCGTGATCTAATTTTTGATCGGTAACACCTGCAGCGGCATTGGTAATGAGAGAAACAGCAGCGGATTTTATCCCCAATCTTGCGGCTTCCATCAATTCGGGCGCAGTACTCATTCCAACAGCATCTCCACCTAACATTCTGAAAGTTTTGATCTCAGCTTTGGTTTCGTAATTAGGCCCTTTTACATAAAGATAAGTTCCGCGCTTGGTAGCCACTCCAACTTCCTTTGCAATTTCCTGAACACGATCTGCAATTGGATAAAGATCCAGCGACCATTTTTTGGAGGAAGGAGCGGCTTTCAAATCCATATTCTGTTTGATGATATCTTCGATCACCATTAAATCACCAACACGGAAATCCAGATTAATTCCACCAGCTGCGTTAGAAACGAGCAGTTTATCCGCATTAAAAGCATATGCTAAATGAACAGGGATGACGGTTTTATCAAATCCATATCCTTCATAAAAATGAAAACGACCTGAGAAAGCCAAGGTGGTTTTTCCTTCCACTTCACCAAAGATTAAAGCTCCTGAATGGCCTTGTACCGTAGATTGCGGGAAGTTTGGAATATCAGAATAAGGAATTACTGTTTGGTTTTGAATCTCATCTCCAAAATCCCCAAGTCCCGACCCAAGTATTACAACCGCTTCGATCTTTTCAGGAAATCCATTTTTAATTAGAAAATCTTTTATTTCAACTATATAATCAGGCAGGGACATAAGAATCTATTGCTTCGGTAGTATATCCGGTTTTGTCATCATATCCGGTAAGTTTGATAATTGGCGTGCTGTCATCATGATAACCTAAAATAGTATAACCTTCATCAAAAGCCAGTTTTGCTAAACGTTCTCTTTGCTGCTGACTTGTTTTAGGATCGAAGTCATATTTTGCTGCAAATTTTCGGTTTACCTGACTCCGAGTGGCAATCACATCACCTGCCTGCATGAATTTCTCATTTCCGTCATCAAATAAAAGTACTTGATGGAATTCGGTATGCCCACCAATTTTTTCAACCTTCAACTCGGGATACACTTCGTCATCTCCCTCTAAAAATTGAAGATTAGCTTTGGCATCAATAAAAGAAACGAATTCTGTTTTCTCTTCATCGTAATAAACATCTTTGTTCATCACTTTTTCCCAGCCTTTTTTTGAAACCCAGACCTTAGCTTCAGGAAAAGTAAGATCCCAATATCCATTTTCTTTGTTGGCTAGTCCACCAATATGATCGTAATGCAAATGACTGCAAACCACATCCGTGATATCAAATTCTGTGAGCCCGTGATGATCTAAGTTTTCACGAATTACATGAGGACCGGTGTCTTCGGCAAATTCTCCAATACCGCAATCAAAAAGAAACTTACGCTCGGCTGTAGAAACCAAAAATGGATTCAAAGAAATTTTTAATGCACCTTTTGCAGGCTTATCATCTCTTGAAATACGATTGAATTTTTTATCCAATCCTACGGAGAAAGTACCTTCGTAAAGTGCAGATACGTACGTGCCGATTTTGCTTTTCATATATGATTTAAACTAATCACTCAATCACTATTAACCAATAACTCACAACCCTTATGATTCAAATTTTTCATACGCCTTGATAATATCCTTCACTAGCTTGTGACGAACTACATCTTCTTCATGTAAATAGACAAAATCAATTCCCTCTACGCCATTCAGAATATTCTGTACGGTAATTAATCCCGATTCTTGTTTTCGAGGAAGATCTGTTTGAGTAACGTCTCCGGTAATAATCGCTCTACTGTTAAACCCAATTCTGGTTAAGAACATTTTCATCTGAGCATTAGTAGCATTCTGAGCTTCATCCAATATCACAAAAGCATTATTCAGGGTGCGCCCACGCATGTAGGCAAGTGGTGCAATCTCGATCACATTTTTAGTTAGATAATAATCGAGCTTATCCGGTTCAATCATATCTTCTAATGCATCGTAAAGAGGTCGCAAATAAGGATCTATTTTTTCTTTCAAATCACCGGGTAAAAAACCTAGACTTTCACCGGCTTCTACAGCCGGACGTGCGAGAATAATTTTTTTAACTCGTTGTTCTTTTAAAGCTTTTACTGCCAGAGCTACCGAAGTATATGTTTTACCCGTTCCCGCAGGACCAATCGAAAAGAGAATGTCACTTTCATTAGATGTGGTTACAATACGTTTTTGTCCGGGTGTTTTTGCGTGAACGGGAATACCATCATAAGTATATAAAATTAGATCACCTTCGCCAATATTTTTGGGAAGGGGAGTTCGAGCTCGTCGTTCTCCGGTTTTAAGAGTGATCAATGTTTTCACTTCATTCTCTGAAACAGAACCTTTCCGTTCTGCAACTTTAATCATACCTTCAATAATATTCTTGACAAGATCTACTTGGTCACTTGCTCCGGTGACTTTAACTCTATTTCCTCGAGCATTTATACGTATTTCAGGAAAGGATTTATCCAAAATTTGGATGTTTTTGTCGTGTAACCCAAATAAGGAAACCGGATCTGTATCAGAGATATCGACAACCTGTTCTAATAGAGTTCGTTCGTCTTCGATGAAATTATGTATTGAATTAAAAATTAGACACTAAAGATAAGAAAAAATAAGTTCGCTATCAGCTATCAGCTATCAGCTAGCTTGCCCATTAACTCCTGAACTCTGGCTGTGATATCATCTGCTTTAAAGACACTGCTTCCGGCAACAAGAACATCAGCGCCTGCTTCAGCGACTTTTTCGATATTTTTAAGAGAAACTCCGCCATCAATCTCGATGAGGAATCCATGCCCACCAACTTCTCGAAGATCAGCCAATCCCTGAAGTTTTTCGTAGCTGGATTCAATAAAACTTTGTCCACCGAATCCCGGATTCACGCTCATAATCAAAACCAGATCTACATATTCAAGAATAGGTTCGATGTTATAAAGCGAAGTTGCAGGATTAATTACCACTCCGGCCATAATTCCATGCTTTTTGATATTCTGAATAGAACGATGTAAATGAGGACAAGCTTCGTAATGAACAGAGATGAGATCAGCACCGGCTTGTACATAATCACTTACGAAATTATCCGGATTTTCAATCATCAAATGAACATCCATAAAAGCTTCTGGGGCTGATTTTTTTGCTGCTTTTACGATAGTTGGACCGTAACTAATGTTTGGCACGAAATGCCCATCCATAATATCACAATGGATCCAGGTAACTCCTCCTTCAATACAATCATTAATATCACTGCCAAGTTTTGAAAAATCTGCGGCTAAAATTGAGGGTGCTAAAATCGGGAGTTGGAAATCCATTTAATCGTTATTGGGTTTTGGAGTTTCTTTTGGAATGGGCGTTCCGGTTGAATCGATATTAACAACGCCACCTTCTTCCGGTTCAATTGTTTCGTAACGTTCTGAGAGCACCAAATTGATTGTTTCACCTTCTACAATCTGGGAAACATTTGGAGTATATTCTAATACAGTATTTGGAACAACATCTTTTATTGGTCTGAATCTGATCTCGCCAAGTCTTAAGCCTGCTTCGCGAAGTTTTAGCTGCGCCTGAGGAAGACGAAGTCCAATTATTTCCGGGATAGTGACAATTTTATCCCCTAAACCATCGCTTACAACAAGATCAATAGAAGTTCCTTTTGCAACAGTATCACCTTGAGGAATAGATTGGCGTAGAATCACATTCTTAAATCGAGATGATTCGTAGCTTGTAGAACCAACTTCTAAACCATAATTCTGAAGCTGAAGCTGAGCATTTCTAATACCAAGGTTTACTACATTCGGAACAACTACAACAGGTTTGACCTCAGTGTTTACTGTAAGATAAATTTTCCGATTTGGCTTAACTATGGTATTTGCAGCAGGCTGTTGGTCGATTACATAATTAGCCGGAAATGCTGAATTTGCGCGTCGATCAGCTACTTCATAGCGTAAACCGATGCTTGTTAATTGAGTTTCGGCTTCATCCAGAGTAATACGTGTTAAATCAGGTACCGTTAGTCCTTCATTATAATTGGTATAATTTGGCATAATGACTTTGTCCAAAAGAAGGAGAGTAGCCGCACCAAAAAGTATTAATCCAACAAGGGTTAGATAGAATTTTTTACTTGTGAATATCCGCTTTAGCATATTCCAAAAGTACGTCATTATGTGCGATGTTAAAAGTGCAAGGTTAGTGAAAATGAATCAGCACGCATCATATTTGCAGACGGTTCAATTCGAGCATTTTTTAACTTTACGGTGAAAAGTGCGTCAAAGGCTGATACTACATGGTTTATTACCAATAGGTTTAAAATGTTCCCGGCACGGCGATAATTGTTATTAAACCGATCTGCTCTTGAAGCTCCTAAAAAGAAAAAATCAGAAGCCAAACTCCCGTTGTTATCGTATTGAAAGTTATAATTAGAATTAGGATCAGCGATGTTTTCGGAATAGAAATCTGACCAGCCCCCTTCAAATTGATAGTATTTACTGATTAGTTCATAATATTGCTGTGACCCATACGCAGGTAAAAGATGTGAAAACTTATTTCCCGGATTACAACTTGCACAGATAATTGGAGAGTTTTGCTCAATAGATTGTATCAATCCAATATTGTTAACTACATCCCAATCACTTTGTGTATTTCCAAAATTTGGTTTAACACCGTCAACTATTGCAGCGAGTTGTTGCCATCCATTATTTATGTTGTTTGTTCTTGAATATTCTACTAACCACTGAGCATAGGCAACTACACTCCACTCTCTATTTGCAAAAGCCTTGTATCGACGTTCTTGGGTTTTGGCTGCATTTGTTCTGTTTATGTAATAGAAAACACTAAATGCTTCTGTAGCTAAATAAATACCGGCACGTGCCCATTTTCCATTGGCGGCTTGTGCAGCACCCGGTAATATTGCTGAAGACAAAAAAGCTACATTCGGGTTCGTTCTTTGAGCACTAATTAATCCGTTATTACTTTCAGAATTTTGAAACGAAAAATCAGAAATAGAAATGGGATTCGTTTTAGGGGCTTCAGAACTTTTTACAATATTCCCGGCAAGATCGGATTTAAATTGGGCATGAGTAGCTCCCGATAAAACAATGATAGAAATGAGAATAAAAATTAGATGTTTCATAGCAACTCAAAATCAAATGTTAATCCAAAATGGAATAAAAGTTCACGGCCATAAGTTACGCTATTACTACCAGATCCTGTTACGAACTCATTGGGTAATGTTAGTTGAAATTCATTAAATCCATAAGCAGCACTTACAAAAAGTTTTAATGGAAATAGATAATATCCATTCATTGCAAGCCTAAGTTCAGTTCCAATTCCTGTTTTCAATGAATTACTTGTTCCGAACGGAGAATTCCATGCATTACCGGCTTCAAGAAAAATTCGAGCGTATAATTTGTCAAGGGTATAGGGACCTACTTGTTTTGTAATATTTTTTACAATCGGGGCAAAGTAAGACAAGCTGGTAAAGGCAGTTCTATCTCCGCCAAGAGCGAAAAAGGGATAACTTCTCATACCAAGAAAGCCACCAATATAATCGGTATAGAAGGAGTCATTAGGATTGTTAAAATAAGCGAATCCCCTCGCTCGAGCTTGAAAAGCTTGGCCTGATGGGAGTTTAAACCCATAACGAACATGAAGCTCTGTAGAATGGTTTTTAGAGGTTTTAAAAATAGGAACGAGCGCTCCATCTTTGATATCGTATTCTTCTAATAATTTACCAGGTTGGTATTGATATCTGAGATACCCTTTCAACCCAATTGGAGCAATATCAGCATCAGTAGTGAATTCATAATAATCTATCGTGTAAGAAGCTGATAGTGTAGTTCCTTTAAAGTATTCAGAAGATGAACCTGTGATAAATGCTTGCAATTCGTTTGAGTAGAAATTATCGGTTTCCACACGATATGGGCTATAACCAATTCCCAGTTCAAGTAATGAACGTCTGCTCAATTTACTTCTGAAAAATAAGTTAGCTTCCCAAATTTGATAGGCGATATCTACATTTACCGTATCTTTTTTAGCACAGGAAGTACAGGGGAATTCTTCAATCTGAAGTCCGTCTTTCACGTTTCTTCGAAGATTGTACAGCTCTAAGGAAACCGTAGGAGACCAACTTCTTTTTATAAATGGAAGACCTCGATATTCAGCAATCAGGAACAAATCCCTATCTAATTTAAATAATCTGTTGGGCTTAAAAAATCCTCCAGTACTTTCAGCAGGAAGTGAACCGACGCCGATCATAGCGCCACCAAAAATACTCAAGCGATCCAGAACATCACGAGAAGCAAAATAAAGTCCTGGTTTTATATCACGGAGTAAGTTTTCTCCAAGTTTACCAAACTGACCATTTTTAACTAGCGTGCCATTATTCCCATTCAACTTTGAATAATTATCAAAACGTACTATTGGGAAGAATGAGAAACTCGTGAAGGTATCTTCATATTCACGGTAGGAATATTGATTGGTTTCAGTATCTGCTTTTAATGAAAAAGAATAAGATCCGGTATCTGCAATTGCATGTTCAAAGTCAGTGAACTCACCAATATCACTATCATCAAAGTTATTTAACTGATCAAAATTTGTAGAGTGGGCGGCAACTTCTACATCGTAATCTGAGTAACTGGGACTATACGCATTCAGTGGCCTATTCTCAGGAGAGAAAACATGCTTTTTGATTTTATATCCACCTGTTTCATATTCTGAATAATAAAGATCTCCGGTTTCATCCATGAAGGGCATAAAAGCTCCTCCAAGCACATTGGTAATTTTCTCAGAGGTTTTAGATTCGAGATCAAATCTGTAGATATTGAATATTCCATCTTTATCGGCTGAATAGAACATGTTTTTCCCATCCGGAGAGATCATTGGATCTCTGGAATCGATTGTTTCATCATCGATAACGGGTTCTACTTTTTTTGTATCAAGATCAATTTTATAAATAGAACGACTTCCCCGATCAGCGTAAGCAAAATAAATTAATGATCCATCATCTGACCACTCTGGTGTAAAGAGAGTTTCTCCATTTTTGTAAGAAGTAAGTGGAGTAATTTCTTTACTATCAGGATTTAGAAGCACTAAATTCTGAGTTCCCTTGCTGTATTGCAGTGCTGTAATAGTTGTTCCATCCGGACTCCATGAAGGTGATTCTATTCGTGCTCCATCCGTTAGTTTAGTATGTTCTTCAGTTTTGATATCGTAGAGAAAAATATCACGGTAAGATTCCCCATATTTTGTGGTCTTATTTACGGAATAAGCAATAGTTTTTCCATCAGGAGAAAAAGAAAAAGAGGTTGAAATAAAGGTAATTAATGGGGCTTCTGTAGCATCGGTATGTTGCTGGTGTTCATCGAACAGCTGATTAGAAACCTGAGCTATTTCTTTGGTTCCGTTTTTATCTTTTAAGTAAAGAGAAGCTAAACTGTAGTCTCTTCCTTTATTGGATAGATAAGCAATAGAAGTTCCGTCAGGAGAGACTTTTGGATAGAAATTGAAGAACCCTTCTTTCTCTATATAATCACTTTTAGTTTTATTTACGTTTTTGGTGGCTTCAGTATAGAATGCTTTTTGATCGGTGATCCAGTTTTCAAAAACTGTATTTCCGGGAATTCCGGTTGCAATTTCAATAGCTTCGGCAACATTATAAGTTCCTTTGGTTGCTAATGCCGAACTAATTTCTCGGAGGATATCTTCTCCAAAAGTATCAACCAAATAGATAACAAAAGCGAACCCTTGGTTATAAACGGTTTCTCTTTCAATGCTGGTTTTGGAAGAAAACGTACCCATTTCTTCGAGCGTAAAATAAGTATCTGACAAAATTCGAGTTCTTAGAATCATATCACGGTGAGAGTCCCATGTTTCGTACAATAATCCCTCTCGCTGATATTGGGCGGTTCCCTCAGCAAACCAAGCCGGAACATTTATGGAAGCAAAAGGAAGTGTAGCAATGCCATTCGGGAAACCATACAAAACATCAGGTCTTCGAACACTTTCATAGCTCAGCCATTGAATGTAAGAGATAGGAAATTTTCGTTTACGCTTCATCGCTTTTTGAATCTGAATAATGTGTGTGAATTCGTGAGTAATCACATTACGAAGCCAATTATGGGTTCCTCGTAGAGGAGTATCTAAAGCAGGTAACCAGATATCGATTTTATTATCAAAGAAATAAGCCGCACCATTTGAGTAATCATCGCGATCTTTTAGAACAATACTGACTTTTTGATCCGGTTCGAGCTGATATAACTCAGTAATAGGCAGGTAAATTTCTTCAGCTATTCGAGCAGTTACTTTTGCCGATCTGCTGTTACCCTCTTGAAAGTGGATAAGAAAATGTTCGCTTTCAACGGTGAACCATTCTAAATGATTATGAGAGTAATCATAATACAAAGGGCTGGTTTGGGCAGTTACAGTCGATGTGGCTACCCCAAAAAATAAAGAAAGTATAATTAGAATCTTCTTCATTAATGGGCCACCGCAATTTTAATGAGTTTCGATTCCGATTTTCCATCCACAGTAGCTTTTACCATTGCAAAATAAGCGCCACTTCCCCAGCTGGAAGTATCCAGCAGTATTTCTTCCGGGGCGCCACCATTTACTTGATAGGTATTTTTGAAAACCAGTCGTCCACTTTGAGTGATGATATTGATTTCAACTTGTCCCGCCTCTTCAAGCTGGAATCTTAAATTGGTTTCTTGGTCAGCCGGGTTTGGCCAATTATATGTTTCTTTTTTGTTCAGAATTGAAAAAGTATTAGTATCGCCATTAGGATCATTTGCTGAAACAGAAGCTGAAACTTTGTTAAAAATATTTTTTCCGTATCGTGAAGGCCATACAGAACGGGTAAAACTCTCAAATCGCCAAGCCTTAATATCACCTACATGGCTAACGGCATACAAGGTATTATCTATAAAAATCGGATGTATGGGTTGGGTGTTTTGTTGAGTAACGGCACCAACAAAAAGAGGAAATCCATCAATTAGAGCACCATCTTTTTGATATCCATAAATATTCATTGAGAATTCATCCTGCCCAATTACAATAATATCTTGAATGTTATCTCCTGTTATATCAGCCAACAAAGGAGTACCTATAAACTTTATATTTTCAGGAGCCTCAATTGGCATATTATCTAATACAGCTCCATTTCTGTTGTAACCAGAAATAGTATTTTGTGTTCGGTTTACTCTTATGAACTCGAACTCTTCGTTAATTGCAGGCCACTCAGCGCCATATTCGGTAAAGATAACAGTGAAAGGATCGGTCTTAAAAGGATCTGCAAGAATAAAAGCATCATCTTCAAAAATATAGTAGGAGTTTTCAGATTCACCTTTTATAACACCAGAGTACACTCTGTTTGTAGAAGCAGAAAGAAAATCTAACATATCACTATTCTGAAAAGAAATACTTTGCCCATTGATAGAAGCATGTTCATTATTAGCTATTTCTGATCGGAAAGACGCATTAGACTGCTTCGGAAGATTGTTGCCTGAAAGAGGGTCTAAAGCAATATCAGTGAAATCTAAAAATAGCGAATCTCCATTTTGGGAGCTTATGAACCCATTATTTGCAGTCGTATCAACTTGCCAACTTTGATCAAAACTTTCGGTTCCGGGATTCCATTGAAATGCAGTTACTAAAAAGTTTGAAGCTGAAATCGGATTAAGTGCAGTTATAAATTCATTTCCTAAAACAGGTTGCTGGTTAGAAGAGCTCGATAAATTATAACTGGTATTAGATGCGTCTGAAATTCGAATAGAAGTAAGATCTTGATTTCGAGGTATTACTAAAAAACTATCCGTGCCGGCTGTATGTAATCCCATTGATAGGGGATAAAAGTCGTGATAAGTATTAGATTCAGTAAAAAAATCAGAATTATTTTCTGTTAGAGCTAACACCTGATTAAAACCAAAATCCAAGTCGGTAAACTTTTCTACTTTAAAAGTAGCAGTGGGTAGGTTGTCAGAGAAATCATAAAACCGAACAAATGTTTTTGCACCGGAATTGCTGTTGGTATTGGGAAAGGTCTCCGGAGTGAACTCATTTTGGTAAAGCTTGATTTCATTTCCTTGAGTAATTACCGTAAAGTTATTTCCACTCCACCAAAAATCGAATGGGATTCCAAAAGCGGCGCTATTATCAAGAGCACCGACAAGTGGCTTGCCTATATTTTGTGAGCCTTCGGCTTCTTCCAGATCAATTCCACGTCGATTCGGATTGCTGTTTACTCCAATATTTTGTGAGAGTTTTTTATTGATCAGAGACTCATCAATATGCCATATAAGAATTCCACCATTTAAGAAACGATCATCAGCTGTTCCTTCCGTATTATCAGGACCGATATCATACCCGCCGGGAAGACTCCAGTCAAAATCACTAACGTTTACAAGAACGCCTTGTTCAAAAAGGTCGTCAAAATCAGATTCCTGAAAAACAAAAGTGTCGTTATCATTGGTAAAGGTTTGTTGTACTTCAGTCCCATCATTTTTGCGAATAGTAAGAGTAACCCCATCATCGTTAAGATCTCTGTATCTGTTTTCTAATAAAAAATATTCCGTAGAAGACAAGTTATAACGAGCAATGTTATTTAGATCGTTAGTGCTCGAAGCTGTTAATGTAATTTCTCCCTGAGTTTGATTGGTAATTTGAAAAGGAGTGACCCAGCCCAAAAAAACTTTCTCCCAGGCAGAAGGTTCAGGTGGAAAGAGCCCTTGATAAGAAAAAAAGCCGGCCCCATCCATCAAGCCAAATCTGCCGATTCCTGAGTCACCGGTTTCTGTATTAAAAAGATCCGGTAAGCCTAAATGATTTCCTAACGAAGCACATAATAAACCGTTAATTGAAAGCGGGAATACAAATTCGTTTTCTTGAATATCCAGACCTCTACGGGATTCTGTTCTTGGAATAATTAAAGAGTTTGTAACTCTAAAATTACCGTTTGCTACTTGAATACCGGTAAAATCCGGTTGCTTGAGAAGGTTTGCTAAATCATTTTTTTTGAGAATTATAGAAGGAATATCCTGTGGAGTAATATCCAGGCTTGTACCAACTAATTCTATATCCCTACCAATTCCGGCATGGAAAATTATAAAAGCTGTATTATCAGGATCAAGCCCGGTTAAGTCGATATCATCAAATCCATTGTTTTCATCAACTTTAGTCCAGGAATCTACAATTAATGCAGCAAGTTTTTCATTGGTAAATGTTTTTCCGGTAGGAGAATACTCTTTCATTTCCTTGTCCAAACGATACACAGTTGGAATAATTTGATAGTCGATATTCAATTGACCATCAGAGGATTGTTGGAAATAATTATCGGCAAAATCTAAATGCGCTTCAAAATATGCTTTGTTATGGGGTAGAGGATCGATATTGGTTGGCTCATTTTCTAAATAGGGTAATCCGCCATCAAAAATACCTGTACCGGAAGTTAGATCGTTACTATCCGGTTGAAACTCGATCATAACAGCGATCACGGTTAATGTTCCTATAGTAGGGACTGATGATATAATTTCATTGGAAGAAGAAATCGAATGACTTTTCTTTGGCTGAAATTGCTGCGTGTATAAATTCGTGGAAATTAAAAAAAGCATGCTTAATGCTAAGATGCTCTTTAAAGAAATTTGACTGGTGTCCGACATGTAAATTAGTAGTTCAGAAGGATACTAAATCGTAATGTGTTTGCTAAGGGGCTCTGAGATTCCAAGGTCTTTATATAACTAAAATCGACACCGAATTGATTATACCTTAAGCCTGCTCCAAACGTAATAAATTCTCTATCACCGTTATTTGGAGATTCGTAATAATAGCCTCCACGTATAGCAAACTGTCGATTATACCAATACTCCAATCCGGCACCAATCATAAATTGTTCAGCTAAGCTGACATTGGTTCTTGTTCCGGTATTTGGATCTAATGGACGATATGTACTCCATGATTCGACCAACGCTTTAAGTGGGCTCACAGAGCGAAACTCATAAACAGTTGAATCACCACTTTGTACTTCGAATGCTTCTTGACGAGCCATGATTTTAGTAATATCAACTGCTATTGTAACTTCATTGATTCTGTCTTCATCTAGCCCAATATTTATTGCTGGTCCAAATCTAAGAACCGTTGGAAGTGGATCTTTCTGAGCATTATCAGAATACTGAATACCAGGTCCAAGATTAGATAAGTTTATACCAAAACTGGCAATAGCATCGGAAGAACCAAAGGCAAAAGGATCGGTTTTATATAGCATTGCAAGGTCAACACCTACACTTGAGCCAGGATTTACTTTTTGCCCGCCAACGATAGTACCATTTGCTAAGCTTGAGTATATCAATCTGAGACCGCCACCTAAAGCTAAGTTTTTGTTGATTTCCGTTCCATAAGAAAGACCAACGGCGAACTCGTAACTATTGAATCTGGATATTACCTCTCCGGTTTCATCAGTATTTGCCTGTTCACCTAAATTCAGAAAGGTGATATGACCTCCGACGGTACCAATGCCTTCTATATATTGTTTAACAACTAAATAATCATAGAATAGATCATTAACACCAAAATTGGCTAACCAATTGGAATGTGTGAAACTAGCCTGATTATCTTTTTGGTAAGCAAGTCCCGCAGGATTCCAAAATAAAGCTGCGGCATTATCTGCTAGAGCTACTCCGGTATTTCCCATACCGGCACCCCTGGAGTCTGCTTCAATTTGTAAAAAGGGTACGCCTGTAATACCAACTTGCGCATCTGCTTTTGGTGAAAGTACTAAAAATAAACCTGCAAGTAATAAAAATGTCTTGTTCATATCTTTTAAAGTTTTGATAAATATAACGTATTAAAATGATTTTTTAATGCTCTCTATCTAATGATTACGAGCTTTTCGATTTTTTCGATTGATTGTTTTCCTTCTGGGGTTTCTGCTGTAACCCGAAGCACATAAATATAAGTACCGTTGCCCAGGCGATCATTATCCCTGTCACGGCCATTCCATGGAATATTGGCATAAGAATTGGTTGTAATAAGTGATTCTTGCTTGATATGTTGTATCGGTTTACCGCTGAGTGTATAAATTTTAATTGATACGTCTAGCGGATTTCCCGGCTGATTATGCTCGAAGGTAAACTGAGTTTTGTTATTCATCGGGTTAGGATAGTTGTAAACATTCCTGATCGATAACTCATTTTGAGGAGCCACTTCGAAAAAGATCTCTTTTTCATTTGGATTATTGTGAACATCCCATGCTCGAACTTTCAGCGTATAACTACCCTCCGGTAATTGATCCAGAGGATACTCGATACGCCCTCCAGTGAAATCATTTAAGTTTCCCTCATAAAATTCGTTGAGGATAAATGTTTGTGTTGGTTTTGTATCGATTGTAGCTATTATTTCATGTCCTACTCCTGTTCCTGTTGTGTTAATACCTGAGTTATCATCAAGTTCTATAATTAGCGTTGGTGAGTCACTTACAAGGTTTCCATTTACAAATTTTTCGTCGTTTAAAAAGATATTCATTGATGGTCCGGTACCATCATTTACGGCATTTGGGTTTACTCCATCAAAAGCAATTTTGGTGTAAGAACCACCGGCATAATTCTCAGAGCCATTGGCGTAAAGAACCACTCTTCCATTGAGCGCTGAACTACTGATATCTTTTGGAATAATGAATGTTTGAGAAAAAATCCCGCTTTCTACAGTAACTTTTCCTTTAAAAAGAATATCCTTTTCAACATTGTAGGTGCAATCTCCATTTAATACACAATTCCATTCTCTTTCGGGTAAACTCACTGGTCTTTCAGCGTCATACACAGCTAAAACGGCTTGTCCATTGAAAGAATTATCAATCTGGCCGATCGAATTTTCGACTCTTCCTGAAACAGTTACTTGATCTAGAGCACGAATTGTTACTGTAGTATTCTGGTTGAGAACATCAACTCCATTTATAGAAGTTACTGAAGCCTTTTTGGATGGCAGTTTAAAAATGGTAGCCGGATCACCAAGAAGAATAAATTTTTTATTGTTATTAGAGGAGCCAATGCGACTATTTCCTATAACAGAATTTTTAGTTTCTCTCATCAGGTCTCCAAGTCTTTTTGGGGAACCATCCGAATTTCTTTCTGCCATTCTTTGTGAAAGGGCAACATTAAGACCAAAGTTATTAGCAGAACTTATATTACTACTTGTATAAACAACTCTTGTTGTTGTAAAGGAAGCTATTGCACCACCATTAGCTGCACTTACAAATTTTTCTGCCCCAGATTGTGCACTTGTATCATCATATCTACCAAACTGACAAGTGGCAGTTACAAGCACAGTAAGTTTATTTTTATTAGTAAAATTTGGGATGTATTCAGATAAAAATAATTCTTCATCAGATAGTGTTTGCTCATTTCCATGACCGGAATAATTGATTACTAAAGTACCATTATCTACAGCGCTAATAAAATCTTTTGTTGCTTCTGGAATTTGGCGACCAGCCCCGGTTATTTCAGGTTGATAAGAAAACAAATAGATTTTATTTAATCTAATTCCGGGCTCATTTAAATTCATCATTTCTGCAGAAACATCGGCATTAACTGTGTGGATGTCTCTGTTTAAGTTTGGATTGGGAAAGTCGTCATCTGCAGCAAATGTGAATAGATTTTGCCAGTCTCCGGCATTTGATGGAGATTCGTAGCGCTTTATTTTATCTATAAAAATAGAAGCTTCAGATCGTGTTTGCGCAGTAATTCTACCCACTCCAATATCAATCAAAAAAGAATCGGAAGTACGCCCAGTACCTAAATCACCTTCGGGATCATCCATATATCCGAAGAAATCATCTGTTCCAAAGGTTCCAACACTGGTACCGTTGGTACGAATAATAGATTCTTCGCTTTGGTAGGTTACTACATGATTGGTTAGTGAATTTGAAACAATATCTTTTGTATCGTAAGTAGTGTCACCAAATAAAAGCAAATACTCAGGTTCATTTTCTCCATCAGCTAATGCTCGATCCCAAAGAAACTTAACGTAGTCTCTTATTGCAGTAGGATCTTTAACACCGCTTGAGAATTGATTAAAAATCTGTTCTTGGGTTACCAGTACAGTATTCAATCCTTTTTGTGTACGATACTGAGCTAATTCATTGGCTTCATTTTTCAGATCTTCTGAAGTAACGATGATATAGTTAGGATAAGTTGTAATTCCGGTTATATTTTGTGAAGAGATTGATTCTCCCATGGCCGGCTCAGGGAATGAGGATTGAGCAATTATAGTTTTCCCGCTATTCTGAAAATAATCTACATCATAACTGTTACCGGAACGGTTCACTTCCAGCATAAGAGGGCTTCTGGGATCAGTTACATCTAATACATATGGGCTTGAGCTAAATCCTTGTAACCTGAAAGTAACTTCTTCAGGAGAGGATGTATTATTATCTGTATAAAATAAAAGACGATTTGATTCTGCTAACAGTGTTCGCTCAAAAGTTAACCTTACCCAATCAACAAAAGCTATACTATTTTGCTGGCGATGAGTTACTGTAGCAGTAACATCTAGTATCCCGTTATTTACAGATGTTGTAATAGTATTATTAATATTATAAGGAGAGGCTGCTGCGCCTTCGTTGCCATTATAACCTCTGCTGTCATTAGTAGAAGACAAACTAAATATATTTCCCTGAGCTACATCTGAATTATTTAAATCTACATCAAAAGTAGTAAGAGCCTCTGAGCGAGCGTATAATCTTGCAGTAACACGTACTTCTAATGGAGATGAGATTCCAACAAGAGTATCTTTGAAAATTGATACAGGAACATTGCTTTGCGAAGATGGAATAGATTGACCTAACCAATATCTTCCTGATATGAACTTATCTTCGGGTTTAACTAATTCTTCATCCTTCCAAATAAAATCAGTAAATGTAGTAACTATAGAGCTTGAGTTAACCGAACCGTTAACAGAAGATAGTCGGCTTCCATTTTGATTTCCAACAGTGAGAAAAACATATTTCACATCAGAATAGGGGTGTAAATTGTGAATGTAAGTGTTCTGATTTCTTGTAATCTGATGTGGGCTGTTTCCGTAAAAAAGAACTCTGTCGTTTGAGTCAAAAGACCCATCTGATTCTCCTTCAACAATAATTGGTATTTCGGAAAAAACAGGTCTTGAAGTAATATTTAATTCAGGCAATTGATATCCATCAGTACCCCAGATCTGAATTTTTCTAGGATCGATATTTCCAACATCAATTCCAATTTTCTGCAAGTAAGTACTGTTAAGTTGATATATATTATTTTCTTGGACTGGGATCTTGTACCAAGTTCCTGAAGCCAAAGGAGAATCAGCTACAATTTTCTTTTTCAGACTGAGTAATCTAGAACCGCTATTTTTATAAACTCTGACTTTCAGTTTTCGTGTTATTAATACTGAATTGGAAGTAAACCGAGCCCTGTGAAATAAAACTTGAGCTTTTTTATAGCCTCTATAAAATCCTTGATTTGCTATCTCAACTACATTTACGTCATCAGACGAAATAAAAGCTCCATTAATTTGTGCCGGGGAAAGCTTTCCATCAACTTCATAAATCTGTTGCTCTAAAATTTTATAAGCAGGCTGATTATTGACCACAGGAATCAACATCTGATAGGGAGGGAGTACCTTATCAGTATCATTCACCAATTCATAATCGGTAAAAGATTCTGTATCTGCAGTTACGGTTACTGCTTGCCCTAAAATTGAGCTTGAGTAAAAGAAAGTGCAAAATCCACAAAAAAGTAGAAGCTTGGTTTTCATTAATTACTATATAATAGGTCTGAAAAAAATAATTAACGCACAAGGCGTAGAAATAGTAGCTTTTTTAAATAGTAATAGTAGATTTAGACTTTAAATGTGAAGCAGGTTGCCCTGAGAGTAATAATTATTCGTTAATTAATTGCAATGAAAATGAATAAATTTGTAGCTGTATTATCGATCAATTGGGATTTGTTAAAAGTCTGTTAGCATAATATGCGTGTTCAACTATAATGTCAACTGAAATTAGAACTTTTTAAAAAGCTCTACTAATTATAACATCTCAACAACAAGGGCTGAAGCGCCGCCGCCGCCATTGCAGATGCCGGCACAACCATATTTACCGCCTGTTCTTTTCAGAGCGTGTAGAAGAGTTACTACAATTCTTGCACCTGAACAACCAATTGGATGCCCAATGCTAACCGCTCCACCATGAATATTTACCTTTTCAGGATTTAATTCAAGTATCTGGTTATTAGCAATAGAAACAACTGAAAATGCTTCATTTATCTCATAAAGATCAATTTCATCAGTAGATAATCCGGCTTTTTTTAGCGCAATTGGAATAGCATCAGATGGTGCTGTTGTGAACCATTCCGGAGCTTTAGCAGCGCTGCCATGACTTAAGATCTTTGCGATTGGTTTTAAACCTAATTCCTTTGCTTTATCAGCACTCATAACTAATACCGCTGCTGCGCCATCGTTAATGCTTGATGCATTGGCAGCTGTTACGGTTCCTTCTTTATCAAAAACAGGTCGTAGAGCGGGTATTTTATCAAAATTAACCCGAGAAAGTTCTTCATCTTTGTCAACAATAGTAACATTACCTTTGCGATCTGTTACTTTTATTTTGATTATTTCTCCATCAAAATATCCTTGTTCTTGAGCCTTTTGGGCTCTTTTGTAAGATTCTATAGCGAAATCATCCTGCTCTTCACGACTAATGTTGCATTCTCTGGCACAAAGTTCCGCAGCATTTCCCATTGCGTAATCGTTATATACATCCCAAAGACCATCCTTTAAGATACCATCTTCTGTTTGAACATGCCCGTATTTAGAGCCGAAACGTTGCTTTGGTAAGTAATAAGGAACATTACTCATGCTTTCCATACCACCTGCTACAACAACTTCAGCATCTCCAAGGCGAACTTGATCTGCTGCAATCATAATTGCCTTCATACCTGAAGCGCATACTTTATTGACAGTAGTACTTGGAGTTTTTTGTGAAAGCCCTGCTTTCAATGCTGCCTGCCTTGCAGGTGCTTGACCAATTCCCGCAGTTAAAACATTTCCCATCACAACCTCTTGAACCTGATCTGGAGCAATGCCCGTTGATTTCAATAACTCAATAATTGCTGTGCTTCCAAGTTCAGGGGCTGTAAAAGAAGCTAAGGCTCCACCAAATGCACCGATTGGAGTTCTTTTTGCTTCTACTATTACTACATCTCGCATGATAAATAATTTATGAATTAAAATTCTGTAAGCGCTTTTCTGAGCGCTGTAAAGGTACAAAATTAGAAAAGAAGATTCTGTTAAAAAGCTTGCTCTAAATCTTGAATTAGGTCGTCAATATCTTCAATACCGACTGACAATCTTATAAGAGAATCTTTTAAGCCTGCTTTCTCTCGATGCTCTTTAGGAATAGATCCATGAGTCATTGAAGCAGGGTGGCTAATTAAAGATTCAACGCCACCAAGGCTTTCAGCAAGTGTGAAAAATTTTGTGCTTGCCATAAATTTAGAAGCAGCTTCTATGGAATCATCTTTCAAAGAAAACGAGACCATTCCGCCAAAATCATCCATCTGCTTTTTTGCTAGTTCATGTTGCGGATGGGAAGAAAGCCCTGGATAATGTACTTCACTAACTTTGGGATGAGTATTCAAAAAATCCGCAATTTTTTTAGCATTACTTACGGCTCTTTCAACTCTTACAGACAGAGTTTTTATCCCTCTTAAAACTAAATAACAGTCCATAGGACCGGGAACAGCCCCGGTTGACTTCACTTGAAACAAGAGATTGGCTAAAATTTCTTTGTTTGATGTTGCAACCGCACCATGGATAACATCTGAATGGCCTCCAAGATATTTAGTTGCCGAATGAAGAACTGCATCCGCTCCGAGCTCTGCAGGGCGTTGCAAATAAGGAGAAGCAAAAGTATTATCAACGATTGATAATGCGTTATTTTCGTGCGCTATTTCAGAAAGCTTTTTGATATCAACAACACGAAGCAATGGATTTGTTGGAGTTTCAATCCAGAACATTTTTGTGTTTGACTGAACAGTTTTCTCGACTAAATCAAGGTCGGTCATATCAATAAATGAAAATTCAATACCATAGGGCTCAAATACTGAAGTAAATAATCTGTACGAACCACCATATAGATCGTTTGATGCAATGATATGATCTCCGGGGCGAAACATTTTAATGACGGCATCCATAGCTGCAACACCGCTTGCAAAACAAGCGCAAGATTCTGTTCCCTCAAGTCCTGCAATCATCTTCTCGAGTGCTGTTCTTGTTGGATTCCCAACCCTTGCATAATCATATCCCTGATGAACATTGGGAGCCGACTGTGCATAAGTTGAAGTTTGAAAAATTGGGGGCATTACAGCACCGGAAGTTTCTTCGTTTTTCTGTCCGGCGTGTATAGTCTTTGTATTAAAACGCATTATTGGGTATTCCAGCTTTTTTTAAGCGTATTTAGGTTTTGAATCTTCTTTGAATAACTATCATTCTCACCATTTAGTTCTTCAAGTTTTGTGTAATAAATAATGGCGAA
The DNA here is from genome assembly GCA_963975485.1 of uncultured Balneola sp. GTDB lineage: Bacteria > Bacteroidota > Rhodothermia > Balneolales > Balneolaceae > Balneola. The sequence continues at coordinate 29,221 of CAXBHO010000027.1, forward strand.
ATCAGTAAGTGATAGTGCTCTGGTTTTTAGTTCTTTTTTATCCGATTCAAATGCAATGTTGAAGATAGAAAAGTAATTCCCTGACATATTATTGTAAAAAACAGCTAGGCTTTCAGTGTATTCTACACTTGCAGTATCTGACTTATACGCTTCAATCAATTGGTTTTCGGCATCATCTGAAAGCCCTACAATTTCTACTTTAAGAGAATTTACGGTAGACGTATCATTTGAAGAATATGCTGCTTTTAAATTCGGAAATAGTTGAGAAACCAGCTTATAAAGCTGAGTACCGTACACATTGTTAAGTTTAGCTTCTTTCGGATATTCTTCAACAAGTTTACTTAAAAAGGAAGTGGCTTCTGCTGTTCTATTTTGGCTTATGTATGCATTAACAAGCCCAAAAGCTATGTTTTTATTCTTAATAGGATCTTGATTGGTTTTTTGATAGTGATTGATTGATAGTTCAGGGTTACCGATTTCTAAATAAAGAAATCCAAGATTCTCATATACTTTAGAGTCGGCAATATTCATTGATTCCGCTTTCTTGAGAGCATCAATAGCTCCATCAATATCGTTATTGTTATATAGTGCTATAGAAAGTGATTTATAACTTTCAACTTTAGAAGGATCTATAATTATTGCATTATTAAAATGATAAATTGCACTTGTTGATGATTGCGTAGATTCTTTCTCATACTCAGATAAACCAGCTTGATGCTCTAAATCCCAATAGTAATAAGTAATGCTGTCAGCCTCAGATTCAATAGAGTTATTAACTTGACTTGCTTCATAAACACGAGCTGAATCAAATGCTTCTATCATATTTTCATAACTTAACTCTCTTTGGTCTACAGGGTTCTCTTGTGCGATCAAGGCATGTAATTCACCCTTTTGTACGTACATTTTTGCACCGGGGTTTTTGCCAAGCTCAATATCTATTCTATCAATAGCCTCTTGATATTTACCTTCGCTGATTAATTTATCAGCAGAGAATTTTGAGCTTGTACAGGAAACAAAAAACCCGATTACAAGCACTAGGCTTGCATATCGGGTAATATTAGAATTTTTCATAGAGTAAGGATATTAAAAGACAGATTAATTACAAGCCCGCTTTTTTCATAGCAGCTTCCGCTTTTTCATTCATGCCTAAAGAAGTATAAATCTGAAATAAAGATCTCCAATACTCTTGGTTATCAGGCTTTAGTTCTGTAGCTTTTTCATAATACTTCATCGCTTCACGGAGATTAGTTTTAGCTTCGGTATCAACCTTAGCAGCCTCATCATTGTCGGTTGTAGCGTTTCGTTTATCAAACAAAGCCGCCGCTTTATTTTGATAGATAATACCAAGTGTACTGTAGGCATTTGCATCATCAGGGCGCAGGGCAACAACCAACTTAAGCTCTTTGATAGATCTGTCTGTTAATGCATTTGCTCGAGCTTCCTGTTGTTGTATCTCAGATCGGAGAGTTTTAATCTTTTGTTCGGTAGCACTTTTTTCAGCCCCTTTAAGATTTCTTAAGCTTCTTTCCAACTCGAAAATTTTATCATACTTGGCAGAAACTTCGTCATTAATTACACTAGCCATAATATAAACCTGAGTGCCTAATACCAGATGGTACTGAGGATTTTTTGGCTCTCTTTCAATTAGCGACTCAATTACCGTAATTGATTCTTCGTTATTACCAAGGCTCATGTAAGAGTCTGCTAGTTTTTGAACCAAAGAAATGGAGTCCGGATATAATTCAATTCCTTGAGCTAAAATTATGTTAGCTTTTTTATATTCTTTAGCTTGAAGATAAAGACCTCCCAGGCGATCATAATCGAATGCATCAGCTTCACCTTTTTTCATGTCAATAATTTGCTCATAAATTGAAATTCCCATTTCCGGTTTGGAATTGAGGCGATAAACTTCAGCTAAAACTTCATAAGAAAGCAAACTATCCGGGTTGATTATGATAGCATTCTCCAGATGATCTTCGGATAAATCCAAAGGCTTTTCTACTTGAGCAACGGTTGTATCTCCAGTAGCGTACTGAACACCCAAATTGTGCTCTTTACCCCACATTCTGTCGATTAGTAACTGAGCCTCAACAAATTGAAGACTTTGTATACCCTGAGTAGTATATAAATTATGAGCTAATAATAGATTCTCTCTCATTTTCGAATAGCTGTCTTTTCTGTCGTCAATAACAGGATTATTTTGAGCCATCTCGGAATACACTTTGCCTTTATAGTAATAGGCATCTGCATTTGCTGAATCTTCAACAAGTGCCTGATTTAGAGAAGCAAGAGCCGCATCATAATCTTTTGTTTTAATTCCGTCTTGAGCTTGTTTTATAAGTGGATTCGTTTCTTCGCCGCAACTTATAATTATAGTAGCCATAACTGCAAAAGAAAGAAATCTAAGTAAATTCTTTTTCATATCAGTAAAAATTGGTAGTGGTTGGTTTCAAATGGTTTTTATAAGTTAACAAAATAACTATATAAAGCGCTTTCCGCAAAAAAGAAGGCAGCTATTTAAAATTAATATTATAAAGGAAAATTTATGAAGAAGATTATTTCTACTAATAAAGCGCCCGCAGCAATTGGGCCTTATAGTCAAGCCATAGAATATAATGGTGTACTGTACTGTTCTGGCCAAATACCACTAGACCCAAATACAATGGAAATAATTGGTAAGAATGCATCTGAACAAGCAAAACAAGTTATGAAGAATTTAGAAGCTGTTCTTGGAGAAGCAGGATCAGACTTTTCAAAAGTTATTAAATGTTCCATTTTCTTAGATGACATGGGAGATTTTGCTGATGTAAATGAAGTTTATGGAAGTTATTTCGAAAATGAGCCCCCAGCCAGAGAGACGGTTGCCGTTCAAACCTTACCTAAAAGTGTTTTGGTTGAAATTAGCTGTATTGCTTTTATTTAATTTTTTAGCAGGAAGCTTTTCGAGAAAAAGTTTCCTGCTTTATCTTTTAATTCTACATATATAGAATCCTGAATTGTAGCAACAAACCAGGGTAAATAGAAAGTAAAAGTATTATTTTCATAATCATACTCAGGAATTCCTCGTTGATTATTAATAATGATGATTGCGCTTTGATAATCAATACCTGAAAGATCATCTTCCGTTTTTATAGTGTAAGTAATCAAACCGTTAGCTAAAGAAATTTTCTTTGGTAAATATATTTTTGGTGAAGTAGTATCGGTAAGCACAACAAACTTTCCTAAGTTTCCAATCAACGCATTAAGTGTAGATCCGGTTACCCATGAGTCTATAAATTTTACATCTTTATCATCGCTTAAACTATATAAATTAGTACGCGATAGAGATTGATAATTATCACCAAGTTGTAATTGAAGAACTATATTTTTGCGAGTGGGAATTTCAGGCTTTCCAATCTCTATAAAAATAGTATCACTTTTAAGATCCCAATTCTGGAGAATACTTACCGTATCAAAAAAAGTCTGAGACTCAATAATAGAGGTAATATTAAAATCCGGAGAAACTATGGAATAAGATTTGTCAGGTTCTATTCGTGAAATTGTAAAGTTTACATCCTTTTTGAGATTGACTATTCGCTGATTAATTGCAGGATCCCATAAAGCTCCTACTCCCAATTTTGCTAAATCTATATTTGAGGAATCATTAATTGAAATCCAGTTATTCGTCCAGTAATCATAAGAGTCATTTGATTTTTTAGAGGATTCTTTTTGGCGATTGGTCTCAACGGGAATTATTGCAACAGTGCGATTTCCAAAATAATCTTCAGCAATAATCTTGTATATACCGGAAGCTAACCTTCTGTTCTCCACACTTTTTACTAAAAATGGATGAGAGATATTCTCCTTTAAAAATAACCTCTGAAATCTTCTGCGATTTGAAAGAGGAGAGGGTACTCGATTCACGAACATTTTATTTGCTTCAGAAAAATCAAATTTGTCAATTTCTTCGTGATAAAGTGTGTCCCCCTCAAATAATAAAGAGGTCTTATAAACAGCATATTTATTCGTTACAGAATTTGCTTCATCAAATATATAGGGAGAAAAACCAAATTTTCCGGTTACAGAAAGAGTATCAAAGAAAGTAGTATCAGTACTAAATTTTGAAGGATAAATTATATCAGGATATACCGAACCATTTATTCTAGTGTCAATATCTAAAGGTTCAATTAAAATTGAAGAAAACTTCGGAGGAACTTTATCACCTATATCAAAATTAAACTGGAGAGGGTTTATTGGTTGATTATCTTTATTCCTGATCTCGAAATGTAAGTGGGGAGGACCTATCCCTGTTGAGCCCGTAAAGCCAATAACATCACCTTTTTTAACTTTGATATTCTCATTTTCAAGAAATTTTTCAAAGGTGTAAGAATAATCTGGCATCCTTATAGAATCCGCAATGGATTGAAATTCAGTGTTGAATCTTTGCAGGTGTGCATATACTGTAAATGATCCATCATTATGCTTTAAATAAATAGCTTTTCCATAACCTTGATTTGTTATTAAAAGCCTACTCAAAATTCCATCTTTTGAAGCATATACTTTATAACCTTCACGTCCCCAGGTCTTGATATCTAAACCTGAGTGAAAGTGAGCAGATCTTGTCTCCCCAAAAGTTGAGCTCAAATATCTTCCCGAATTAGTAGGCCACAGGTATAGTGAGTCTTGAGAAAAAACATCAGCTGAAAAAAACAGTGATAGTAAAAGTATGAGGATTTTCTTCAAAGCTATTTTACAGTTACGGTGAGGGAAGTAAGATTTTTACCTAATGATGCAGTTATTCGATCTCCGGATTGTATAGAAGATACACCACTCGGTGTTCCGGTAAAGATTAAATCGCCGGGATATAGCGTAAAAATTTCGGATAAATAAGATATCAGACTAGCGATGGAGAAAATCATCTGCGAGGAATTACCTGATTGTCTTTTTACTCCATTAACTGAGAGTTCAAGGTCAATATTTTCTAAATCTATATTTTTATTAACGGGCACAAATCTACTAATAGGTGCAAAAGTGTCAAATCCCTTTGCTACGCTCCAAGGGTGTCCCGCTTCCTTAGCTTTTTGTTGGATATCTCTGGCCGTAAAGTCAATACCGATACCAATTCCTTCAATATGCTCGATAGCATCAGATTCCGTAATATTTTTGCCTTTTTTGGATATAGCGATCACAAGTTCTACTTCATGATGAACATCTGAGCTTTGAGTAGGTATTATTATTTCATCGTCGTCAAAACAAATGGAACTTTGTGGTTTTAGAAATACAATTGGGGAAGTTGGGAGTGGATTATTTAGCTCTTTTGCATGCTCTGCATAATTTCTGCCAATGCAGTATATGCTTTTGATAGCTAAATCTAATCCGGGAATTATTTTATCATTCATGACATAAAGATATAAAAAAAGCCCCGCACATAAATATGAGCGGGGCTTAAATTTTTCTATGCTTTAATTAGCTTAAAGGCTCTACATTAATGAACTTTCTGCCACCTGATTTGATGGAAAAGTTTACATGACCATCAGATACAGCAAAAAGAGTATCATCACCGCCGCGCATAACATTGTTGCCCGGGTGAAATTTTGTTCCTCTTTGGCGCATAAGAATATTTCCAGAGCGAACAAACTCGCCACCAAATTTCTTAACGCCTAATCGTTTACTTTCTGAATCTCGTCCGTTTCTGGTAGAACCTTGACCTTTTTTATGTGCCATTATACTTAGGTATTAGGAATTAAAATTAACTTAGTAGTTCTATTAACTCAGCTTTCTTCATGCTAGAGTAACCCGAAAGTCCTCTTTCAGAAGCCATTGCTTTTAATTCTGCAACAGTGTGAGATGATAGATCAGAAGCAGGTGCTTTTTCAGCTTTAGCTTCAGTTTTAGTTTCTTCTTTCTTAGCAACTGGTTTTGAAGCAGCTTTCTTAGCGCTTCCGGATGCTGAAATTGATTCAATTTGAATTTGAGACATCACTTGTCTGTGCCCATTCAATTTTTGGTATCCTTTTCTTCTTTTCTTTTTGAACACAAGAACTTTATCAGATTTTACTGTATCAAGAATAGTTGCTGAAACAGAAGCACCTTCAACAACAGGCTTTCCAACTTTTACAGCACCTTTGTCATCTTTTAGTAAAAGAACATTGTCAAAAGTAACAGAATCTGAGTCTGAATTTTGCTTATCAACAAAGAGAACATCGTTCTCAGCTACTTTGTATTGGTGTCCGCCGATTTCGACTATAGCGTACATGATATTAAATTTCTTTTTTGGATTATTTTATAGCTTACAAAGATAAGCGATTGTTCTCATAAAACAAAGCAAAAAACTATCTGTTCTTTATAATTTGAACTGTTAAATTAGTTACACTCAAAAAATAAATAGAATAAGAATGAACAAGTTACCTTCTTTACACGAACAGGCTTTTAAATATAAAAATACTAAGCGATTACAACATGATGGCGGGCGTGCCTGGATCAAGGATTCACAACTTCATGAGGCCAGAAAAGGCGCGAATGGAAAATTTGTAACTATAGAAAAACGTAAATCTTGAATAAGATTTTAAAAATATCGCTATTTACAGGAGTCTTAATCAGTATATCCGGTGCAATCTATGCACAACAACCGGCTCCATGTTCATCAGAACAACATCGCCAATTTGATTTTTGGGTGGGTGAATGGGAAGTAAAAAACCCTAATAATGAAGTAGTAGGAAACTCTATAATTGAGATTGTCTCTAACGATTGCGCATTACTAGTGTTATGTTAATCATCAATTGACGGATAAAGTCTTTTTAGTTTTATCCGTG
>CAXBHO010000028.1:0-35606 GCA_963975485.1 uncultured Balneola sp.
AAAGGCAATGAGCGTTGTAAATTAGAGCACAAAAATCAACAAAGCCGTCATTGCGAACACACCTGATCCGCAATCTCCAGATCAAAGGTAATGAGCGTTGTTAGGGAGATCCCGGATCAAGTGTGTCCGGGATGACGAGCTCTGTTTCCATCATTTCGCTGAAAGCGGGGTGATGGATGCATAACCATGGTCATTGCGGACGCAGAAAGAATAATCCAGCTAGGTTATTTTGAAGAGAAAGATATCGTACAACCCTGACTTGGATGAACGATCCGCAATCTCCCTATAAAAGCTCCTAATCTTATTTCTGGAGATCCCGGATCAGGTTTGTCCGGGATGACGAGCTCTGTTTTCCATCAGCCGTGCATTCGCCCGACAGATGGATGAGCAATTCGCAAAATCTTAGCTTGATTCGTTTACGTCCGGAAAGGAAGCCAACAAGATATGTTTTAGCCAAAAGGAGATCGTTAACCGTCCAAGCGAGACGCTTGAACTAGGTTGGGGGCATACACCTCGAGATGACTTGGAAAACTCATACGCCGAACCTCTCGCCGGTTGGTATATTTTGACCTCCTCTGTCTCCTCCCTGCCTACCGGTCAGGCAGGCTGCAACAGGAGGAGGACTCATTTATGGAAACCCAATTATTTTAAAAGCTTCAAGCCTCTCCTTGTGAAGGAGAGGTTGGTGAGGTCGAAAGTTGATTGAGGGTTGAAATCTACGAATCTTGCTCCATCATTTCGATGCAAGCGGGGGTGATGGATGCATAACCATGGTCATTGCGGACGCAGAAAGAATAATCCAGCTAGGTTATTTTGAAGAGAAAGATATCGTACAACCCTGACTTGGATGAACGATCCGCAATCTCCCTATAAAAGCTCCTAATCTTATTTCTGGAGATCCCGGATCAAGTGTGTCCGGGATGACGAGCTCTGTTTCCATCATTTCGATGAACTAGGAGTGATGGATGTGTGTTGAGGTGACAGAGCCGTTAAAGAGTTTCCATCAGCCGTGCATTCGCCCGACAGATGGATGGGTGGTTCGTAAAATCAGTAAGGTTTACATAAGAAGGACATTTATGTCCGGCTTAAAAGCAATGAGTTAGTTCACGGTCACCATAAAAGTCTAGAGAATTCAACAAATATAAATTTTCTAAAAACATCACTTTTAAGCTCTTTGATAATCCTTATATTCTTGGGAATCATTCCACAAAGACGTCTTGACGAAAACTAGCTTACACAAACAACTTTACTCATTAATTGAAAAAGGCTTAGCGGAACTTGCTGTACCTGATACTCCTAAATCCTTATACGAGCCATATAATTATTCTATGGAAATGGGAGGGAAAAGAATACGTCCCTTTTTAGCGCTTCTGGGATGCGGAATTTGTGGCGGAAAAGTCTCAGATGCACTTTCTTCGGCTTTAGCAGTTGAAATTCTTCATAATTTCACTCTGGTTCATGATGATATAATGGACAGCGCAGACACCAGAAGAGGGAAGCCAAGTGTATTTAAAAAATGGGATCAAAATATTGCCATTCTTTCCGGTGATGTAATGTTTGCTGATGCTTTCAAGCAACTAGAATTCTATGGGGTTAATGATGAATTCACAAAAAAAGAATACGCTTTAATCCATCAGGCTTTTACTAAAGCAACTATCACTGTTTGTGAAGGCCAAGCACTTGATATGGATTTTGTGGAAAGAAACGATGTAGATCACAATGAATACATCGAAATGATTAAAGGTAAAACATCTGCTTTACTCGCTTGTTCATTAAAAATGGGTGCTATTTCTGCCCATGCATCAGACTCTCAGATTAATGCGCTTTTCAATTTAGGAATGGAAATGGGAATAGCCTTTCAGATCCAAGATGATTTATTAGACGCAACTGCTGATCCCAAAAAATTTGGAAAAAGAGTATGTGGAGATATTTATGAAGGAAAGAAAACATATCTTACTATACTTGCGTTAGAACGAACAGATGAACAACAGAAACAAATTATTGAAGTCGTATTAGCTGATGAAAACTCAACCGATGGTGATGTTGAAAATGTTTTACAGTTAATGAAAGAACTTAATGTAATATCTGACATCACAAATGAGGTTAACGAACACTACGAAAGTGCAATTGATAGTCTAAACTCATTTAATGATTCAGAATACAAACATGAGCTTCAAAATCTTCTTATCTTTCTCAAAAATCGAGATCACTAATTACTAAACTTTAGCATGAACAAACTTTCATTATTATTACTTGTCGTCCTTTTTTCCTTTACTGCTTGTAAAAGCAGCCGGTTAGTAAATCCGGGTGATCCAATTAACGTAAGTTACCAAAAAGGTGTAGATAAATTTGAAGCTGGTAACTACAGCGATGCCGCAGAGATCTTTGAAGCAGTAACTCGTATTGGTCGGGGAACAAATTATGCCCAGGATGCTCAGTATTATTTAGCTGAAAGCTATTTTATGCAAAAAAGATATATTCTTGCAGAAGCGGAATACAGGCGTTTTATTACATTCTATCCTAGAGACCCTAAAAGGGAAGAAGTAGATTATAAAAAAGCGTTAAGTTTATATCACCAAAGTCCTCGGTACAGACTGGATCAAACTGCAACCAGAAAGGCTATTGAAGAATTTCAATTATTTAACAGCCGTTACCCAAATTCTGAACTTGTTCCTGAATCTGCTGAAAAGATCAATGAATTAAGAGAGAAATTAGCTCGTAAGTATTTTGAAGCTGCTGAATTCTATTCCAGAACTGAACAATACAACGCTGCAACTATTTATTATGATCTGGTGATCGATCGATATCCTGAATCAAAATGGGCTGAGTCATCATTATTGAAGCAGATCAAAACGTATAATGATTATGCATCTAAGAGTGTACTTAGTAAACAAGTAGAGCGTTATAATTTTGCAATCTCCAGTTATGAGAAATACATTCAATTATTTCCACAAAGCCCGGGTAGAGGAGAAGCTGAGTCTCTCAGAGATAAAGCTGAAAAAGGTGTGAAAGATGCCCAACAGAGAATTCAGCAACGAGAGAATAATCAAACAAATTAATCCATTTTGAAAAAGATTGGGTTACTTGGTGGTACTTTTGATCCTGTACATAATGGTCACATTAGAATTGCCCGATCTTTTATAGAATCGGGTTGTATTGATGAGCTTTGGGTGTTATTAACACCGTTTCCACCACATAAACTTGAAAAAGATCATGTATCCTATAGCACTCGTTTAATAATGCTTAAAAAAGCATTTTCTAATGTTGATTGCATTATTTTATCAATAGAAAACGATCTTCCAAAACCTTCCTATACCTACAGAACCATTCAGTTCTTGAAGAAAAAACATACAGATCATCAATTCTATTTTTGCATGGGGGAGGATAGTCTTTCTCAATTTCACAAATGGAAACACTTCGACAAGATTTTAGAAGAAGCGAATCTTTTGGTAGCAAGGCGACCAAATTCAAGCCATGCTAACGTAAACCATTCCATCTTGAAGCAAACTGTATTTGTAGATCACGAACCGATAGAAATTTCTTCTTCTGAAATTAAAGAAAGAATTAAGGAAAGTGATTTTATTAAAAAGAATTTACCTCATTCTGTATTTTCTATCATTGAAAAAGAGAATTTATATCGCTAATTACAGCAAACTAAAATTTCTTATGTCTATATCACGGAAACAATTCCTAAAAAGTACCGGACTTGCCTCTTTTGCATTAACTGGTTTTTCATCAAATGCATGTGCTTCGGGTTCAAAAATTCAGCCAGATCTCGTTCTTCCTGATTCCATAACCTGGAATTCGACTATCGGATTAGTTGCACCTGCCAGCCCTATCTACGATTCTTCTCAATTCGATGAGATGATAGATACTTTAAAAGGATTGGGATTCAAACTTAAACTTGGCAAGCATGTTAGAGATCAATATGGTTATTTAGCTGGCCAGGATAGAGACCGAGCTTCTGATTTGATGAATATGTTTAAAGACAAAAAAGTAGAAGCAATTCTTTGTGTAAGAGGAGGTTGGGGTAGTAATCGAATTATTGATTTACTTGATTATGATGTTATAAAGAACAACCCAAAACCTTTGATTGGGTTTAGTGATATTACTTCTTTGCACAACGCAATTTTAGCTAAATCCGGGCTGGTTACATTTCATGGTCCGGTAGGGAAATCTGAGTGGAATGAATTCACAAAGTCCAGCTTTGAGCAGATTCTCATCAACGGAAAAAAAGGAATTTACAATCTACCGGATAATCAAGATGATGCTTTTACTATTAGATCAGGAAGAACAGAGGGGAAAATTGTAGGAGGAAATTTATCTGTACTGGTAGCTATGTTAGGTTCTGATTATCTGCCTGACTTTAACGACTCAATTCTTTTCCTGGAAGATGTAGGAGAAGACATTTATAGAATGGATAGAATGTTAACCCATCTGAAATTGAGCGGTGTTTTAAGCAAGATATCCGGTTTTATATTTGGGAAATGTACCAATTGTGAAGCTGGTGAAAACAGTTTAACAATTTCTCAAATTTTTGATGATCATATTAAACCGTTAAATATTCCCGCTTTTTATGGAGCAATGATAAGCCACGAAGCAAAGAATGTAACAATTCCGGTAGGTTTACGTGCTAAGATGGATGCTGACAAAAAGCATTTTGAGATATTATCTAAGGCTGTTAATTAGACAATATTTTACTCTCATTTAACACAGAAATTTGTTTATTTCTGATTCTAATTATTACTAAAACTATGACTACATGACTAAGCCACTGAGCTACAATAAAATAACGGGGTTGATGGTAGCACTTTTAATAAGTGTTTTATCAATTAACGGTACTGCACAAAATATCGGGAGTTCTAACTTTGTAGAATTTCATTCTGACACAACAGATACTAATAAGATCGAAAAGAAATCAAAAAAACTACCTCTTGATCCGGGTAGATTAATTGATATTGAATCCAGTGAAGCGACCTGGATGTCTTTGGATGTGAGTCCTGATGGATCTAAAATTGCTTTTGATTTTATGGGAGATCTTTATGAAATCCCATTCTCAGGAGGAGAAGCTACCCAAATTACAGATGGCATGGCATTTGATACTCACCCAAGATACAGCCCTGATGGCAAATATTTACTTTACACTTCAGATGCTAGCGGTGGTGAAAATCTGTATTACGTAAATCTTGAAGACACTTCTGATGTAACTCAGGTTACCAAAGGTAAAACAGAAGGTTATGCCGCAGGGGAATGGACTCCAGACGGAAATTACATAATTGGAGCTAAAGGGAAAGGTACTCCAAAGTTATGGATCTATCATAAAGATGGAGGAAAGGGAACGGCTTTAATTGACTCTCCAAATGGCTTAAAAACCACCGATCCGGCTGTTGGGCACGAAGGACGTTATATCTATTTCTCACAAAGAAATGGTTCTTGGAACTATAATGCTCAATTTCCACAATATCAGCTTGGAAGATATGATAGAGAAACAGGCGAGAGAACTTCTGTAACTTCACGATATGGTTCTGCTTTCACACCAGTTTTATCTACTGATGGTAAATGGATGGTTTATGGAAGTAGATTTGAAGACAAAACTGGCTTAGTTCTTCGGGATATGAATACCGGTGATGAAAATTGGTTGGCTTATCCGGTGCAAAGAGATGATATGGAGTCTCAGGCTACAATGGGAGTACTTCCTGCAATGTCATTTACTCCTGACAGCAAAAATTTAGTAGCTTTTTATGGTGGTAAAATTCACAACATTCCTTTAAATGGAGACGCTGCTAGTGAAATTCCTTTTACTGTTAAAACGCAGTTGGAAATGGGACCAGAAGTTCTTTTTAAGTATCCAATTAGTGATGATAAAGACATGATTGCCACTCAAATCAGAGATGCCGTTCCTTCACCAAATGGAAAATGGTTAGCATTTACAGTTCTTAATGATCTGTATATACAAGAATTACCTAATGGAGAGCCTAAACGGTTAACAAGTTCTTCAAGCACCGAAGCTCAACCTGCTTGGTCACCTGATGGTAAGAAACTGGCTTATGTTTCCTGGAATGCAAAAGAGGGAGGAGCTATCCATTCTGTTGATCCTTTTGACAGACGATTCAGACCACAGAAATTAACCAGTAAATCAGGTATTTACACAAATCCTATTTTTAATACCGATGGGACTAAAATTGTTGCATATAGAGCCGACAAGCAAACGTATGATGATGCATATGGTCCGGGCTCATTTTCTTCATTAACTGATCTTATTTGGATAAAGTCTGGTGGTGGTGAGATAAATGTAATTGACAGAGCAAAAGGAAGGTCAAATCCTCACTTTGTGAATTCTGATGATCGAATCTATCTAAGTAGAGGAGGAACTTTACTATCAATTCGATGGGATGGAAGTGATGAAAAAGAGCATGTTAAAGTCTCGGGTATAACTACTTTTTCTCCGTTTAACTTAGAAGAGTCTTTAAAAGAAAGTCAGGCTTGGAAAACACCTGCTGAAATTCTGCATCCTGAAGAAGAGCATGCTAAAGAGAATAATCCTCCATCAAGAGCAACTTTAATTATTATGGCTCCCGAAGGCGATCAAGCTTTGGCTCAGGTAAATAATGATATCTATGTGGTTACAGTGCCAATGACTGGGGGAGATGCTCCAGCAATTTCAGTTGCCAGTGCTCCCAGTGCTGCTTTTCCTTCAAAAAAACTAACGGAAATCGGCGGAGAATTTCCAACCTGGAGTGCCGATGCAAAAAAAGTTCATTGGTCCATCGGGCATGGGCATTTCATTTACGATTTGGATGATGCCGAAGCTTTTGCTGATAGTGTAAAACAAGCAAAAAAAATAGAAGAAGAGAAAAAGAAAGAAGAAGCCAAGAAAAAAGCCGAAGAGAAAGAAGATGGTGATGAGGACGGTTCAAAAGATGAGGATTCAGATAAAGAAGACGATGAATCAAAAGATAAAAAGGATGAGAAGAAAAAAGATCCAAAATTCAAACCTATAGAATTATCAATTGATGTTACAGTCAAAAGAGATATTCCCGAATCATCTATTCTATTAAAAAACGCTCGTATTATCACTTCCAAAGGTACTGAAGTTATAGAAGGTGGCGATATTCTTATCAAAAATAACCGCATTGTTAAGGTTGGTAAGAATTTATCTGCTGATGGTGCGCAGGAAATGGATATGACCGGAAAGACCATTACAGCCGGTTTTGTGGATACTCATGCGCACATGTGGCCAAACTGGGGAATTCATAAAGAGCAGATATTTAATTATGCTGCAAATTTAGCTTATGGAGTTACAACAACCCGTGATCCTCAAACGGCAACTACCGATGTTCTAACTTATTCTGATATGGTTGAAACCGGAATGATGCCTGGTCCCAGAGTTTATTCTACCGGTCCGGGTCTTGGTTTTTGGGCTTATAACCTTAAAAGTCTTGATGAAGCTAAAGAGGTTATGAAACAGTACAGCAAATACTACGATACTAAAACCATCAAAATGTATTTAGCCGGTAACCGTGAGCAACGCCAATGGATCTTAATGGCGGCCAGAGAGCAAAACATTATGCCAACTACGGAAGGTGCTTTAGACTGGAAGCTGAATATGACTCAGCTTATAGATGGCTATCCGGGACATGAACATTCACTCCCAATTTATCCAATCTATAATGATGTAATTAATGTAATTGCTGAATCAAAAATGGCGGTTACACCTACTCTATTGGTTTCCTACGGAGGGCCATGGGCAGAGAATTATTACTATTCTCGTGAAAATCCTTATGATGACCCAAAATTGAACAACTTTACACCGTATGAAGTATTAGCGAGTAAATCCAGACGCAGACCAGGTTGGTTCAGATCTGACGAACATGTATTCCAAAAGCATGGGGAGACAATGAAGAAACTGGTTGAAGCCGGTGGATTAGCGGGAATTGGAAGCCATGGTCAGCTAGAAGGATTAGGCTACCATTGGGAGTTATGGTCAGTTGCCTCAGGAGGAATGAAAAACATTGATGCAATTCGAGTAGCTACCATCATCGGAGCCGAAGCTATTGGCTTAGATGGAGACTTAGGTTCCATTGAAGAAGGAAAACTAGCTGATTTAGTTATTCTTTCTAAAAATCCTTTAGATGATCTTCGAAATACAAATTCAGTAACGCATGTTATGAAGAATGGTCGTCTATACAACGCAGCTAATCTAAATGAGGTTTATCCAAGAACAGTTAAAGCAAAACCATTTAATTGGAATGAACCAAAACCCCAAACTTTAGGACTGCCGGGAACAAATAAATAATTTGATTAAAGGCTCTTTCGGGAGCCTTTTTTATTTCTTTTTTTCTGATAAATGGCTGATCTTTTCACCATTGGTTGTTACATACATTCCCATTAAATCTGCAGTTAAACAGGAATGAATAGGAAGTATTGGGATTAGATCTCCAACAGATGTAGCGGTAAAAAAATCTTCTGTACATGAAACTACTCCATGCTCCTGTGAAATTGATTTTAAGTAACAATCTTTTATCGGACTACCCCAACCAATTTCTTTATTTTCTACAACTTGACCGAAGTAAGGAACTCCATTCTTTGTATCAAAATCTTTGGAAAAATGAACTGCTCCACCATGGATGAGTAATTCATTTCTCATCTCATATTTAGCAACAACCGGGCAATACATAGCAACTGCAATTTGTTCAGGATTGCATGATCCGATTTTTGTTTGAATCCAATCATAAAACACAAAATTACCAGGGCTTATTTCATCAATATCTCCGAAATCTTTCAAGACTGAACAGGAGGGAGTATCCCCAAAACAAATAGGGTAGTTAAACTTTCTTTTAAGATTGCTTAATGCCTGAATAACCGGTTCTGAGCTTTGAAGTATTTCGTTCTCAGATCTGGATTTGTACGAATGTCCTGCATGAGAATAAAAACCGATTAATTCTAAATTAGTGGCAGATTCAACAGATTCTATCATTTCTTTGATAGCAATTTCATCTGAATATAAAATGCCGCTTCTTCCATAACCGGGATCGATTTCAATATAAATACCAAGCTTTGAAGTTAATTTAGTATCTAGATTTTTGACAGTTTCGGCACTTACAGCCAGAACTCTAAGTTCAATTTTACTAGCTAAAGCATCAATTTTTTCAACCTCGAGAATATTTACAGGAAAAGCTATGGTGATACTTTTCCAATCATCTTCCGCAAAAAATTCAGCCATTTTTAAAGATGAAACGGTAATTCCATCAATAGGAAATTCTTTAAACCACTTTCCAATTTCTAAAGATTGATGTGTTTTAAAATGAGGCCGAAATTTTAATTCATTACTACGAGCCTTATACGCCATGGATTTAATATTCTTGAGGCATTTTTCTTTATCCAGTACAAGGGTAGGGGAATGTATTTTATTAATCATCAGTCCAATTTTTAAAAGAATAACCGAAAGATACACCAAACCAAGGATGAATTTTGCCGTTATTAATAAAAGGAGTAAATGAAGCTCTTATCACACCACCTTTTTCTTTTTTGGAAAGAAACCGATACCCAAAATTCAAGAATAAAGAAGGAGCACCTGGTTGTTCATTTGTTTGGATGTTTCCTAATGCAAAACCTATTCCTGTTTCGATATTATGAGGCGATTTTTTGGGAGATAATAGCCTGGAAAAAGAAACAACACCTATAAAAATGGTTTCGCCATTGTTTTTTAGAGGATTCTGATCCTCAGGATTTAATTGAAAAGTTGGAGCTACACCAAGCCGTATTACCGAGGATTCATCAATTGTTAAGTCATAGTTAAGTGTCAAATAAGTTCCTGCACCGCCAAACTCCAGATACAATGAATTCACATAATCATGATTATTATAAGAGGGTTCTTGATATCCAATTTGTGCAAAAACCTGAGTTGTACTAAGAAGTATCCCAAAAAGAACCAATAAAATCTTTAGCCAATTACACATAAAAATAACAACTTTTCATTTATAGAAATATTGCAAAGTTATAATAAAAAGAGGGACATTAAGTGAAGATGAATCAAATAAACGGTATCTTTATTTAATGAAAAAAAAGGGTAAGAAAATTATTGGCCGGCTTGAGTTTGTTGATCTTCCAAAATGGAATATTAAACAAATTGAAGCAAAGATTGATACAGGGGCTTATTCATCAAGTTTACATTGTCACAATATTGAAGAATTTTTAAAAGATGGTGAAAATTGGGTCCGTTTTAACTTACTAGATCCTGATCATACTTCTTACAATGATCGATTGTTTTCTCTTCAGGTTCATGATTCGAGAGAAGTAAAAAGCTCTAATGGTCAAACAGAATTGAGGGTTTTTGTGAAAACTAAGATCTGTTTTTTTGACGATGAATATAGAATTGAATTATCTCTAACTAATCGTTCAGAGATGAAATACCCACTTTTGATTGGACGCAAGTTTCTAAAAAACAAGTTTCTTGTTGATGTATCTAAAAAACACCTTACTATTAAATAGTTAAATTACAAAAATTTATGAAAATTGGAATATTATCAAGAAATGCGAATCTATACTCTACAAGAAGATTAGTCGAAGCAACAGAAGCTAAAGGACATGAAGCTCAAGTTATCGATCATTTAAAATGTGATATCGTTATAGAGCAAGACAAACCTACCATTTACTATAAAGGGGAAAACTTATCTTCATTAGATGCTGTAATACCAAGAATTGGCGCTTCTGTTACTTTTTATGGAACAGCGGTGGTTCGTCAGTTTGAAATGATGAATATTTTTAGCGCTGTAGAATCACAATCTCTTGTACGTTCAAGAGATAAACTAAGAAGTTTACAGATTTTAGCTAAAGCCGGAGTAGGGTTACCTAAAACTGTATTCACAAATTACTCCAAAGAGGTCGATAAACTTATTGATTCTGTAGGCGGAGCTCCTTTGATCGTTAAGCTGCTTGAAGGAACACAGGGCTACGGAGTCGTTCTTGCACCCACAAAAAAAGCTGCTCAATCTATTATAGAAGCTTTTCATAGCATGAAAGCACGTGTAATAGTTCAGGAATTTATTCAAGAAAGTAAAGGTGCTGATATTAGAGCTTTTATTGTAAATGGAAGAGTAGTTGGTGCAATGAAAAGACAAGGAAAAGAAGGAGAATTCAGATCTAATTTACACCAAGGTGGATCAGGTAGTTTAATAAAGCTGACAAAGAAGGAGAGAGAAGCTGCTCTTACGGCCGCTCAAGCAATGGGATTACCAATTGCCGGTGTTGATCTATTACAATCTGAGCGCGGACCATTGATTTTAGAAGTAAATTCTTCTCCTGGCTTGGAAGGAATTGAGAAATCAACCGGTAAAGATGTGGCTGATAGTATAATTAAATATGTTACTTCTTCCGTTGAAGCCCAAAAAAGTAACCCCACCAAAAGGCGAAAAATTAAAAGTAATGCCTGATAAAATTACTATATACAATGAAAAAGTTGGTTTAGGGGAGCATAAAGTAATCAACTTTGATATAGCAAGTCTCCCAACACGTACATCTATTGATTTGCCCGTTCATATATACAGAGCTGAAGAGGATGGACCAGTATTACTATTAACCGGTGGTTTACACGGGGATGAATTGAATGGGGTTGAGATAATTCGGCGAATGATTGATTCCGGAAATGTAATTCCTGATAAAGGAACGGTTATAGCTATTCCAATCGTGAATATTTATGGATTCATTCAAAATTCCAGAGGGCTACCTGATGGGAAAGATATCAATCGAAGTTTCCCCGGAGTAAAAAAGGGCGGTTCACTTGCAACTTTACTTGCTTATACGCTCATGAAAAATATAATTCCTCATATTGATTGTGGTGTAGATTTTCATACGGGTGGAGCCTCCAGATCGAATTATCCTCAGTTAAGAGTTGATTTAAAAAATGAGAAAGCACTTAGTTTAGCTAAAGCATTTCAGCCACCATTGATAATAAACTCCAAACCTATTCCAAAATCTTTTAGGAATTCATCTCATAAAAAGGGGAAACCTATTTTAGTTTTTGAGACAGGAGAATCGCTTCGATTTGATTCCTTTGGAATTCAGGAAGGCATTAATGGAACTTTAAGATTAATGAAGTTTTTGGGAATGAAAGAAAATAAAGTTGCGCAGCAAGAACCCGAAATGTTTGAAAGCACTAAGTGGATACGAGCGAGCTACGCAGGACTTTTCTTACCCAAAGTTAAACTTGGTGACTACATTAAGAAAAAACAGTTATTAGGATATATAAATGGAGCTTACGGCGAACTTCATTCCAAGATTATAGCTGGAAAAGATGGAAGGGTAATTGGTTTAAATCTTTGTCCTGTAGTAAACAAGGGCGATGCTATAATTCACTATTCATTTAATTAAGTATGGAATACGATTTACTATTCACAGTTATTGACGACCAAAATTGGAAAGAAATAGCAGCAGAAGGAACTTTTCATCCAGCAAGTTTAGACGAACTAGGGTACATCAAATGTATCGATGAAAAAGATCTGGAACGTTATGTAAACTTGGAGATACTCAAGGATAAGGATCTAATTCTTGTTGTTATTGATCCTTTACGCATCAAAGATTCAATTAAGGCTGAAAAAGAAGATGGGTTTAACATTGTTAAGATATCAGGAAGCTTAACTCTTGATGCAATTATTGACAAGATTGATCTTAAAAAATCAAAAACAGGTAAATATACGATCTCAGTAAAGCATTATGACTAGGATAATGTCAATATTCAGATGTCGTAAAATACCAATCAGGTTTTATACCAAATGGCTTGCAAAAAAGCTACAAATAGCCTAAAAACCTGGCAACCTGAGTTCCCTTAAAGCAGGGCCCTCGGCAGATTCTAACTTAGACTAAAATAACACCACCTCTTCAAAGTCAGACAAGGGGTTGCAACCCCTTGTCTTGTCTGACTTTGAAGAGGTTTTCATTTCTCACTTTCAGCCAAGCATTGAGTTCATCGATCTGTTCTTCATTCCAATAGATTTGAAACAGCTTTTCTAGTTCATCTTTCTAACCTAAGTATCAAAATTCATCTCTTCTTCACATTTAAATATTAATCTGGAATAAGGTATATTAATCTATAATAAAGATTAAAGGAGGAGGAGAAATGAAAAAGCTAATCAAACGTTCCTACCCATCATTTGATTTAAAAAATAATTACCTGATTATTTATCAAATAGGATTGATACTTTCCCTGAGTATCATAACAATTTTTTTTCGTGTAAATATATCGTCTGATAACAACGATAGTATTTCTTTTCTGGTTGAGGATGAGATTTTATTTCTGGAAAAATCAATACAAACAAAACAAGAAATTAAGGCACCACCTCCACAAAGACCGGTTGTTCCTATTGAGGTTCCAAATGACGAAATAATAGAAGATGAAATTATTTTCATGGACTCTGAACTTAATTTTGATGAAATCACTCCGTTGCCACCACCTCCAAAAGAAGCGAAAGAAGAAGAGGAACCTGAAATTTTTGTAGTTGTAGAACAACCACCGGTATTAATAAACGGGTTGTCGGAACTGCAAAAGCAAATAAAATACCCTCCAGTAGCATTAGAAGCAGGTATAGAAGGTAGAGTAGTTGTTCAGTTTATTGTTACTGAACAAGGTGATGTATATAATGCAGCCGTTATCAGAGGAATTGGAGCAGGATGTGATGAAGAAGCGCTAAGAGTTATAAAAAGTGCAAAGTTTAAACCAGGCATGCAGAGAGGTAAAGCAGTACGAGTTAGATACACAATACCTATTACGTTTAAACTAAGTGATAAATGAAGCAACTCAGAATTTTAGTTCCTAAACAACTGTTACTTTATTAATCGAATTTTTCAGATCCTCTAAATTTATCGGTTTAACTAAATAATCAATATAATCAGTGTCGTTAGCACGTTCGCGATTATAAGAGTCTGAATTACCGGTTATATAAATTACTTTAGAAGTCTTGTTTGTTTTTTGGAATTCTTTAGTGGCTTCAATTCCATCAATATCATCTTCCAACATGATATCCATCAAAACTAAGTCGGGGACAAGTTCCTTAGTTTGCTTTATTGCCTCAGATCCCTTAGTTATAGTTCCTACAACGGTATAATTAAGTCTCTCAACCATTTTTGAAAGCAAAAGTGATAAAACTTTATCGTCTTCTACAATTAGTACATTCATTTAGATTCTATTTTTAAATTAACTTAGGTAAGATACTTCTTTTATTGGTAAACTGGTGTTAATAGTCATTTATTTAGTTGTAATTTAATTCATACTCTGCAATGATTGAAATATACACATAATACATGTCGTATAATATATATTATGTAAAGTTAATTTAGTTCAACTAGTGCGCTTTGTAATTTATTAAAGTCTGGTAAATCACTGGCATTCTCCAGTATTTCAGAATGCACTACTCTTCCCCCTTTATCAATTACAAAAACAGATCTTTTAGAAACACCTTTCATGCCAAAGAAATCTTCGTACAAAACATTATATTTTTTAGAGGCTAGTTTATTGAAGTCGCTTAGTAGTTGAAAGTTCAGGTTCTGAGAATTTTTAAATTCCTTTAGCGTAAAAAAAGTATCAATACTGATCCCTAAAATTTCGGCTTCTAAGGAGCTATAAATCTTTAGATTGTCTCTTGTATGGCAAAGTTCTTCTGTACAAGTGCTTGTAAATGCCAAAGGGAAAAATAATAGCACTACGTTTTTTTTGCCAAAATAGTCTGACAATGTTACTTTTTCTCCTTCTGTATTCTGAAGAGTAAAATCAGGGGCCTTAGAATTCAGTAAATTAGCTTTTGACATTAAGTTTATTTTTGTTGGATGTATAAATTCCAGTTGTAAGTAAAATTATCCCGAAGGCTATTAAAATTTCAGCACTGATAATTTCAATTCTTTCAACGAAATCTGCAAACCAAAATATTATAAATGATATTAAAAATAGAATTGAACTGCTCAACTGCCAGATGTAATGACCTTCTCTAAACTGATGTATGCCATACATTAATAAAGCAACGGTAATACAACCTCCTTGTAATGTTCCTATTAACAGATTGGTTAATACATTCTGGCTAACAATTAAAGGGAAGAAAAAAAGCAGGATAAAAGGTAAGTAGATTAAATAAATAGGAAATCTCGCAAAAACAGGCTGCGAATCTCTAATTAAACCAAATTGGGAGCTTAATAAAAAACAAAGAGTTATTAGGTTTAACCATTTGATTGATGTACTTAATCCGGTATCAATAACATAAATTATATTAGAACCTAAATAACTGACTAATGCCAGTGTTAATAATACCAGATACGCCGATTTTATAGAAAATGTGATTTTTAAAGTTGATGCTAAACCAATAAGTATAGTTATAATAGTGAAAATACTTACCCAGCTTAAAACATCCATTTTACCCTCTTGGCTTATTCATAATTTCTCTTTGAAACTGTCGATCTTTTTGATAAGTCATCACTAAATCTGCAACGTTTTTAAGTAGAGCTCTCTCCTCTTTAATCATTTTCGAAAGTAACTCAAATATGGAAATAGCAGCATCTTGAAAATTTAGTTCTACTTCATAAAAAGATTTTTTATTCCCTTCTAAATATTCCAACAGTTCAATCCTGTTCTTAATGATGCTGGAAGTAATAACATCTATGGATCGTTCTTTCACTTCTTCGGATGATAATTCGATTCTTCTGAATACAACTTCTCTGTTATGTTTTGATTCAGAACCAGGTTCATTCAATAATTCTATAATTTGCGCTTGAATGGAATCAATGGTAAGAAATATTTCCAGTATAGAAGCACCGTCTAAAGGTTTCTCAGTGTAAGGTACAAATTCAATAACTTGATGGAGAGATGAAGCTTCGTATTTTAAATACTCAATATCATCGATAAGATTTTTTAGATCCAGATCTTTAATCAAGCTATACCTATTGAATTATTTCCAGACTTTAGATGCTGGTGTTGCATCATTTTTGCCCTGAGTCTGAATCATATCAACCAAAGATAATCCTGTATTCCAATCTGTATCACGATCTCTTACAGAATGGATATTATTTTCTTCCTGGAAATTCCAAAAGTTGCCAAACTGAGTGTTTTTATAGGTTCTTAAATACTCTAGTCTGTCTTCTAGGTCTTCTTTGGGCACCAATAATCGTTCTTTATCATAAACGGCATCCTCTCTAGATTCAAAAACTATATCATAATCTTTACTCATTACGATAGCTTCTTCAGGGCATACTTCTTCACAGTATCCACAATAGATGCATCTTAGCATATTGATTTCGAAAAAATCCGGAAATCTTTCTTTCTCATCATCGGTCTCAGAAGCTTGCATACTAATTGCTAATGGTGGGCACGCTCGTGCGCACAAACCACAGGCAACACAGCGTTCTTTACCGTGGTCTTCTACCAGTACAGGTCTTCCTCTGAAAATAGCGGGTGGAGTCCATTTTTCTTCCGGGTAATTCATAGTGAATTTTGGTTGAAACATTTGCTTAAATGAGTACCAAAGCCCTTTAAAGATTTCAGGAAGGTAAATTCTTTCCAGAAAATTAAGCGTTCGCTCATTTTTTTGGTTGCTACTTAAAGCATTTAAAACCGGGTTCTCTAGATTCTTAGGCATCTAAAATTGGTCAGAAGTATAGTTCTAATTAACAGTGAAAAATAAACCTTTGAAACATCAGCTTCAAAGATTATTACTGTTTTTATAAATTATTTTTGGCGAAATACCATGGTAATAGGAACACCTTTGAATCCATATCGTTCTCTAAGCTTATTTTCAATAAATCTACGATAGTTTGGTGGCAAATCCTGTGGGTTATTCATAAAAAACTTGAAGACCGGAGGGTTTGATTTAACCTGAGTTCCATACTGAATTTTAAGTTGCCGTCCCCTCTTCATTGGCAATGGTTTCATTGATAACATATCTTCGATGAAATCATTAAACGCTGAAGTAGTAATAACCTTTTTACGTTCTTGAATAACTTCTTCAGCCAAATCCATAACTTTATGAACTCTTTTCTTGTTTAAAGCCGAAATTGTGAGAATTGGCACATAATCTAATTGAGGTGTAGATTTGTAAATATACTCCTCAAATTCTTTTACAGTATGAGTATCCTTTTCTGTAACAAGATCCCACTTATTTAAGAGAATAATTAAAGCTTTATTGAATTTTTCAGCTTCTCTTAGAACACGCTTGTCCTGATCTTCAAAACCACGCATTGCATCTAAGATTAACACTGCAACATCACATTCTTGAATGGCACGAGCTGTCCTTACCGTACTGTAGAACTCTATATTTTCTTTAACTTTGGTTCGCTTTCTAAGACCTGCAGTATCAACTAACACATAATCTTTACCGTTATAGTTAAGTTTACTGTTAATGGAATCTCTTGTTGTACCTGCGATTTCCGTAACAATACATCTTTCATCATCTAGTAAAGCATTAACTAAGCTACTTTTACCGACATTAGGTCTTCCTATAAAAGCAATTTTAGGTGATGGATCTTCCTCTTCCTGAATTACTTCAGGTAATAATTCTGTTACTTTATCTAAAAGATCTCCGGTACCTATCCCACTTATTCCTGAGATAGGAAAAACCTCTTCGAAGCCTAATTCATAAAACTCGGAAGCATTCATTCTTCGAGCTTCATTATCTGCTTTATTGGCAACTAGCAAAACAGGCTTTTTTTGTTGTCTCAATAAGTGGGATACAGATTTATCGAGAATATTAATTCCATGTTCGGCATCTACAACAAAAAGAATTACATCAGATTCTGCCAGTGCAATGTGAACTTGTTCCCGAATTCCAACAACCATAACATCCATATCATCAGGTAGATAGCCACCTGTATCAATCACGTTAAAATCTTGACCATTCCAATAAGATTGGCCATAGTGGCGATCACGCGTTACCCCGTACTCATCATGAACTATTGCTTTTCTTTTACCGATTAATCTGTTAAATATAGTTGATTTGCCTACATTAGGCCTACCAACAATGGAAACTACTGGGAGCATTTATGAATTTTCTTTATAAATTAGAACAGTAAATATACAATTATTATAGCCCAACTTTTATGTTAAAAACATTCTATGAATCAATCGGTTTTCTAGGTGCGTTATTGCTGGCACTTGGTTTATTTGTGTTATTTATCATTTGGATAGCCGGTATAGCAGGCATTACGCTACCTGTAGATGGAGGCAAACCTCGTGGCTCAAAAATCGAGATAATTTTGGCTATTTTTGTACCTATTTACCCTGTAATATGGCTTTTTTATGAGATGTATCATCAAAGAAAGTTCATCAAAAAGGAAAACAACGATCTAACTTCTTAATAAGTTGTCGTCGTTTGAAGGTGCTAACTCCTCTACCCTTTCTTCTTCTAATGTCCATTCCTCTAAGCTATGTTCAAGTTTTTTTAAGAATCTCGAAGGGTTCGTAAAGTAATCTCCATACGCAGATTGCGCAAGCATTGGATAAGTAAAGTAAAGCATTTCTTTTGCTCTTGTACTTGCTACATATAAAAGCCGTAACTCTTCATCTAACAGTTCTTCATCATCTACAGAATAAGCAGATGGAATAATCCCATCCAAACACTGAATAATAAATACATGTCTCCATTCCAAACCTTTTGATGAATGAATGGTGCTTAGAATTAATGGAGCTTCCTCATTTTCTTTTTCCTCAGTGTCAACAGCTGTTGCTGTTATTGGATCGAGAGCTAAATCCTCCAGCATTTTTGCAAGCGATGAAAAACCTGAGGATATATTTATAAAAGCCTCTAAATCTTTAAGCCTTTTAGGATAGTCGTCATACCTCTTTTCACAAAACTCACGATAATATTCAACAAGTTGTTCAATTACTTCTGAAACCTGATAGCCGCCATTTTTAATTTCTTGAAGTAGCTTACTCAAACCCTCCATCTGTTTCATGTAAGACTTGCTTACAGCATCTGACATTCCTAAAGCGTAGGGATTTTTAGCAAGTCTTATCCATTCAAAAAGGTCTTGAGCCGTTTTAGGTCCAATTCCGACAATAAGCATTAAAACTCTATTCCAGGCAATGGTATCCATCGGATTTACGAGAACTCGAACATGAGCCAATACATCTTTAATATGAGCTGCTTCCGTAAATTTTTGCCCGCCATATTTAACAAATGGAATATTTTTTCTATTCAATTCAACTTCAAGATCATAAGAATCTCTACCATTTCTGAAAAGTACAGCAATCTCATTTAATTCAATATTTTGCTCTCTTAATTGAAGTACAACTTGTGTGATAAAACGACTCTGATCATGCTCACTTGGAGCTTGAACCAAAGCCGGTAACTCTCCCTCCTCTTTTCGTGAGAATAATTCTTTATCAAATTTAAAGGTAGCTTGTTTTAATAGATTATTGGCTGCATCTAAAATTTGAGGAGTAGATCTATAATTTTCTTCGAGTTTTATCAGCTTTGTATGCTCAAAAAGCTCCGGAAAAGCCATTATATTTTGATGATCCGCTCCGCGAAATGAATAGATACTTTGAGCGTCATCACCTACTGCCATAATATTTCCGTGAACACTCGAAAATAGTTGTACCAAATCAGCTTGAATTTGATTGGTATCTTGATATTCATCAACCATAACAAATTGATGAGAAGAAGCTACTTTAATTCGTATATCTTCATGCTGTTCAAGTAATTGCTTTGTTTTTATAAGTAGGTCGTCAAAGTCCATAACAAAGTTTTTTTCTTTGTACTCTGCATAACCAAGAGCGACTTCTTCAATCTTATCAATTTGTTCAGCAAACTGAGGAAACTGATCCATCAAAACCACTCTAAGATCTAAGTGTTTATTAATGGAAGTGCTGATCATATTTAATAAGGTATTTTTATTGGGAAAGCGCTTGTTCTTTTTATGGAGATTTAGCTGAGTTCGAACAAACTGAATGACCTCTAAAGCATCAGCCGTATCTATAATCGTAAAGTTGTTTGGAAATCCTATTCTATCTGAATAGCGATGAAGCAACTGACTGCAATAAAAATGAAAGGTTCCACCCTTTACTTGCTGGCAACGATCATCTAAAATAGAGCTGGCTCGATTCAACATCTGTTTTGCCGCTCTCCTGGTAAATGTCAGCAATAAAATATTAGATGGATCAACTCCACTTTCAACCAATCTAGACACTCTATGAACCAATGTTCTGGTTTTGCCGGTTCCTGCACCTGCAACAACTAAAGCCGCTCCTTTGTCAAAAAAAACGGCTTCTAATTGTTGTTTGTTTAATAAATCGGCATAAGGGATAGAGTAATCTTCAGGACGAAGCTTTGGTTCTTCTTTCTTTAATACAAATTTCTTCATACTGAAAAGTAGACAAATTCAGCTATATGTAAAAATAATGTGTGGAATTAATAATCTGAGTTCTATTCTAGTGTGGTGGCGTCCATGAATTGTCTAGTGTAGTGTCATATTCAGATGTCGTAAAACTGTGAGGTTTTAAACTAAATGGCTTACAAAAAGCTGCAATAACCTATAAAACCGGCAACCTGAGTTTCCACAAAGCGGTGCCCTTGGTAGCTTCTAACTTAGGCTAAAATAACGCCACCTCTTCCATGTCAGACAAGGGGTTGCAACCCCTTGTCTGAATAACTTATAAACACTCTTTTTGCTAAATGTTAAATCAAATGCTCAGGTTAATAGTTATAATTTATGAGCATAAAAAAGGCTGGATTATATAATCCAGCTTTGCATTTTTTTTTCAATAATTAAGATTAAAAAGTAGGATTAAATCTCACCCAAAAAGCAGTATACCCCTGAGAACCTGCAACCGGAGTAGCAACTTCAAACCTTACAATTCCTGTTCCAATACCAGCCCCTACATTATGAGCAAGTTGATTCAATTGAAATGATTCAAATCCAGTGAAGGGATCATTGGAATTATTTGCTATAAAGTCTGTCCATCCTGAATCAAGAAACAATGAAAGATATAATCCATCAATATCCAGATTAGCATTTTCGAAGTTCCAAAAATCACCAAAAACGAGTTCTGTATTACTTAAGAGCATTTTATTCCCTTGATAGAATTTGTAACCACTAGCGCGCATTGATCCAATTCCTCCAAGAGCAAAATTCTTGAAATCAGGTGCTACTCCGGTTATTGAACCAGCCATCAACCTAACCTTTAGCAAAGTATTGTTATCTAATTTTAGATAATTGACAGAAGTAACTTCAAACTTGTTATACGAAAAATCGTTACTAAATCCTGCATCAGACAGTTCCCCTTCTAACATAAACTTACTGGTGAAGATACCTTTTGTATAACCCGTTTTATTTATTGCAACTTGAAAGCCGAAACTTTCTTGAGTAATTGTATCAGCTGATGGATCTAAGACCGGATTAATTCTTTCTATATTCCCTCCATTAAAGAATGAATACCCTGTATTGTTAACCAACGAGCTATATAAGGTGTAATTATAACTACCCCCAAAAGAAATGAATTTCCCCAGTTTAAGCTCAGAATAAACACCATATCCCTCCGCATTGTAATAGTCATAATAATCATAACCAGCTACCAGAGAAGTAATACTATTTTCGGATAAACCAGTTCGCCAATAATCATCAGTTGTAGTTGTATTCACTAATTCTCCTCCAATTAAAAAAGAATTGCCTATTGTCTTCGTTACTACAGCCTTGTACTGAAAATCTGATTGCCCGGTCGAGTATCCTAAAAATCCATCAAAATCCAATCCTCCAATTGACAATACTTTAGAATCAGGATTTGTGAAGTCAGTTCCTATTCCTAAAAATAAGGCATCTACCCTATTATATCTCAATGATTGAGCGGTAGGCAAAAATCGATAAGTTCCGAATACATTATCATATTCATAATTATCAAACAGATCATTAGAAAGACTGTTTGATTGCCGAAAAACTTTATGTTGATTTACTTCCTTATCAAAATCATCAGTTTTATCCTGAGCAACAATAGACGTACTTATTAATAAAACTGCCATGCAAGCGAAAAGAGATGTTTTTTTCATAGCTAATAATATTTAGTTTAGTGGTATAACAATTAAATAAATTTATGATAATAAATAAAATAATTTTATTACCTATTTTTTCAAAACGGAGTTTTAACGATCAAATACTGTTATTAAAAAGGAAATATGCGCGTTTAAGTCTTTGTGTATGAGTTCAGCTCCTTTTCTGATATCCTCTCTGGGTACATTTTCAGCAAACTTTAAGGTCTTTAATTTTTTGTTTACTGATTTAACCTTCATTCCCTCAAAACCGGTTGGCCGCATCAATGATACTGCGTGCATAAAACCTGATAACTCATCACAGGCAAAAAGATATCGCTCTATCTCAGTTTCCGGATGTTTACCTGTTCGTTCCGGGGCATGAGCTTTTATAGCGCTCAAAATATTTTCAGAATACTCGCACTTTGAAAGAATCTCATTCACCGCTTTGTTGGGATGTTCATCAGGATACTTTTCCCAATCCAGATCATGAAGTAAACCTGCTGCCCACCATTCCTCAATTTCTGACTCATTTTTATTTAACTCCTTGGCATAAGCTTCCATTGCAGTTGCAACCATTTTAGAATGGTATAAAAGGCTTTCACCTTCGATATACTGATGTAATAGCTTGAGAGATTGGTCTCGTGTTTCCATATAAAAATTCCGATAAATTACATTAAGAATACTAAGCTGTAATGATTTTTCAAACCAGAAATCTAAATACTAGTTTTCCTTTCCTTTTGTTACTTGCCCTAATATATTACGTAGATTAGCAATCGATTTAAATGAAGACAATATAAATGATTAATGAACCCTCGTTTGCTCCCAGAGAACATGGATGGATTGAAGTTGTTTGTGGAGGAATGTTTAGTGGAAAAACTGAAGAACTTATTCGTAGAGCCAAACGCGCTCATATTGCGGGGCAAGAAATCATTGTAGTAAAACCTGCTATTGACAAAAGATACAGCGACACTGAAGTGGTTTCTCATAATGAAACGGCTCTTCCCAGTATTTTAGTAGATACCGCTGATCAAATAATACTTCTTACATCGACCGCAAAAGTTGTATGTATTGATGAAGCCCAGTTCTTTGACGATCGTATTGTTGAAGTTGCAAATATACTTGCAAACGGTGGAAAAAGAGTTATTATAGCCGGATTGGATATGGATTTTGAAGGCAAGCCATTCGGGCCAATGCCTAATTTACTCGCTGTTGCTGAATACGTAACTAAACTCCACGCAGTATGCGCTGAAAGCGGAACTATGGCTAATTTTTCTCAACGAGTAATTGAAGATACAAACAAAGTTTTAGTTGGTGAATATGACGCATACGAACCTCGAGCCCGGCATTGTTTCCGCCCTTCCGTTGATCGAAGACGAGGAAAACCAATCAGACCTTTTTTAAAACCAAAAGTAGTACCTCATGATGAGGAAAATATTAATTTAGAAGATTCTTAATGGAAAATGTACTTCGGGGCATACTGGGAATGGTTTCAATTATTGCAATAGCCTTTCTCTTTTCAAACAACAAACGCCAAATCAATTGGCGATTAGTAGGTACCGGTTTAGGTATCCAATTTATTTTGGCAATTTTTATTCTAAAAGCGGAACTGTTGGAAGGATACTTTTCGCCATTAGGTTGGCCAAAATTACTTTTTAAACAGTTAGCAAGCTTTTTCGTGATTGTACTTGAATACACTACAGAAGGAGCTTCTTTTCTATTTAGTTTTTTAGGCAAAGGGCCTGAATATCAAGAAAGTTTGGGAGTTATATTCGCATTTCAGGTTCTTCCTACTATTATATTTTTTGCTTCTCTAACGGCACTATTATATCACTATGGCGTTCTCCAGTTTATTGTAAGAGTGCTGTCTAAAGGAATGCAAAAGCTATTAGGAACTTCCGGAGCGGAGACGTTATCGGTAATCTCGAATATTTTTGTAGGCCAAACGGAAGCCCCTCTTGTTATTCAACCATTCATTAGTAAAATGACTAAATCAGAGTTGCTTGCCGTTATGACCGGTGGAATGGCAACTATTGCCGGTGGTGTAATGGCTGCTTATGTAGCAATGCTCGGAACTTCTTTTGCTATGGCAAATGGTTTAGAGATTCAGGTTGCTCAACAATTATTCGCTGAACGTTTACTAGGCGCTAGTTTAATGGCTGCTCCTGCTGCGCTTGTAATTGCTAAAATTTTATATCCTGAAACAGAAGAAGCCGCTACCGCAGGAGATGTTTCTATCAGTGTAGAAAAAACAGATGCCAATGGTATTGATGCCGCCGCTACCGGTGCAAGTGTAGGTTTAACGCTTGCATTAAATGTTGGTGCTATGTTATTGGCGTTCATAGCATTGTTAGCAATGTTTAATGGTTTTTTTGGATGGGTAAGTGACTTAACCGGTCTCACTGGTTTGATTGGTGCTCCACTAAGTATAGAAATGATTTTAGGCTGGGCTCTTGCCCCTATTTCTTGGTTGATTGGAGTGGAATGGGCAGATGCTACAACAATGGGAAGTTTACTGGGTACTAAAATTGTATTAAATGAGTTTGTAGCATATCTGAAATTAGCCGATGAAGTTTCGGATGCTAACATTTCACCAAAAACAATTGTAATGGCTACTTTTGCCCTCGCTGGATTTGCAAATTTTTCATCAATTGCGATACAAATTGGGGGAATTGGAGGTTTAGCGCCTGAAAGAAAATCAGATTTAGCTAAATTTGGACTTAAAGCTGTTTTTGCCGGTACTATGGCAACAATGATGACAGCTGCAATAGCCGGAATGCTATTTTAAATCATATAAACACAGACTAACATCAAACTAAATAATTCATCTAAAATGAACAGACAAGGTAAAGCATTAGGTTTATGCCTGTTAATAATTTCAATTTTTTCAACTTATTCTTATTCCCAGTCAAAAAACGACAAAACTGTAGTTGGCACTGTAGGAAAAGAAAAAATTACTTATGGAGAGCTTAAAGAGAACCTAAGATCAGGAGTTAATGAATCTCCCACTCTTGAGGATATGGAAAATTTTCTTCCCATCTATTTAGAATATAAAGCCAAAACTCAATTCGCTAAAAAAGAAGGAATATTAAAAGATCCTCAACTCACAGCTGAATTAGAATTATATGCTAAACAAGCTTCTTATTCTTATTGGTTAGATAAAAGAATTAAAGAAACAGAGTTTGATAAATATTACAATAGAGCTGCTACTGAAATAAAGAGCGAGCATTTATTAATCTCTGTTCCTCAGAATGCTTCTCCTGCTGATACACTTGCTGCCTATCAAAAATTGGTTGAAGCTAGAAATAAATTATTAAACGGTGCTGCCATTGAAGAATTAGATCCTCAATATTCCAGTAAACAAAATGGCAGATCTATGGGCGGGGATCTCCCCTGGTTTAGTATCGGAACAACCGTTAAAGAATTTGAAGATGTGATCTTTAGTTTGGATAAAGGAGAAATATCAATGCCTTTCCGTACTCAATTCGGCTATCATATTGTGCATCTTCAAGATAAAAGACCACGAACATTATCCAGAGAAGTATCGCATATCTTTACCAGAGCAGGTGTTGCAGAATCTAAGGATAAAATTGATCGTGCTTTTAAAAAACTGGAAGAAGGCACATCTTGGCCAGAAACAGTGTTACAATATAGTGATGATAACCTTTCTGCTTCAAATGGTGGCCGAATTGGTTGGATAAATTATGGTAGATATAGAACTGAATTTGTTGATTCGATAATGGCTTTAGATCCTTCTAAGCCATACTCTAAACCAATACAGACAGGATATGGATTTCATATTTTTCGTATAGATTCTGTTCAAACTTTTGCCTCTGAGGAAGAAAAAAAAGAATCGTATATGAAAGAATTCCTTAACTCTCAGAACTTTAAGAAGAATAACACATTCGTTATAAACTGGTTAAAGAATGAGTATAAAAGTAATCTTAATTCTGATGCTCTTGCTGAACTGGAAGAATTCATCAGTACACAAGATACTACTTCCATAAAAGAAATATCTTTTCCTGACAGCAATGAAGAACTCTATGAATTTGCTAACTACACTTTTACTATTCAGGACTTTATCAAATATTTAATGAAAACACACCCGGATGCGGCGGCAAATGCTTACTCCTCTTCATGGGTAGATGGATTTATAACCTATTCAATTGATAGTAAAATTACTGAAATGACAGTTTCGGAATTCCCTGAATTTCAAGCTACGTTAGATAATTACAGAAAAGGCCTGGCTGTTTATCAGGTAAATGACACTTATTTATGGAGCGCTGCTACTGTTGATACAAGCAAACTAAGAGAGATTTATGATTCTAATCCTGAGAAATATTCCTTCCCAGAACGTTATCATTATCACTTGTTAAGCGCACTAGCTGATACAACTTTAGACAAAGGCATTAATTTCATTCAATCAGGAAATCATCCGGACAGTGTTCGGTCTTATTTCCCAAAAGTCGCAGTGAACAGAGATTCAACAGGAGTTTTTACTGATGAACCATACAACCGCTTAGAAGGAATGAAGCCTGGTACATTTTCTGAAAGATTTGAATACAAAAGACGGAAAGCAGTCTTTTATTTAGATGATATTCTTCCGGCTAGAAGAATGACATTTGAGGAGGCTTTCAATCGATTATTAGCTGATTATCAACCAAGAAGAGAAGAAAAATGGTTAACGAAGCTTAAGAAAGATTATAAAGTGAAAACGGATTTAAAAAAATTAAGAGCAGCTTTTAAAAAAGATGATACTCTTTAGATGAAACACCTACTTCTTACAGTTTTAACTGTTTTATTATGCTTGGCTTGTACTGAATCGATCCAAAAAAAAGGAACGGTATATGCTGAAATTAACGGAGTAACTCTTACACTTGAAGAGGCTAAAGCAAATATTCCCGATTCTGAATTTGAAACCGATAGTATAGTGGCTTTTCAAAATTACAAGGAAAATTGGGTGAAAAACCAGCTTATTCTTCAAGAAATTGATCGAATTAAGCTTTTAGATTCACCTGAGGTTTCGCAGAAAGTTGAACATGCAAAACAAGAAATGCTTTTTATTGCTTTTCAAGAAGCAATTTTAAGTTCGTTGGAAGGCGAGGTTGAAGTTTCAACGGAAGAGGCGCGCAATTACTATCAACAGAATAAAGATAAGTTCTTATTAGATGAACGATATATTCGATTCAGGCATCTTATAGCTTCTTCAATGAGCAATGCTGAAAATGCAAAGAGAGATTTGATGCGCGGATATGATTGGAATAAAGTTGCGAGTGATTATTCATTGCAACCTGATTTAGTTATTAAAAATGCCTCTAAGTTTTGGCCGGAAGGTGTTGCACTAAAAGAATATGAAACGCTTAACAGATACTTACGATTGATTGGCGTATCAGAAATATCATTAATTGAAAATATTAATGGCCGGTTTCATTTTGTACAATTACTTGAAGAACGTGCTGCCGGAGAGCATCCTGACCTTGAGTGGTTATTAGAACAAATAAAAGAATGGTTAATACTCGAAAAAAAACGAGTAGCTTACAATACGTATGTTAAGAATCTTTATCTTGCAGCAGAAGCGAATAATGAAATACGTTCTTATAACGTTCTACCAGAAAAATTTAATTCGGATATAACATCCGATTCATTGAACTCAAATTAAATAATGAGATATTTAAACTTAGTTTTACTGTTTGCAATTATAACAGTAAGCCCGATTTTTGGGCAGTCATCCCCTACTTCTGCGGATAGAATAGTGGCTTTGGTAAATGATCAGGTTATTTTGAAATCAGATATTGATCAAGGTGTTGCTGATTATATTCGTCAAGCTAGTTTTAATCAACAGGAAATTCCATTTACTAAAGAACTTTGGTATTCGTTCCTAGAAGCAGAAATCGATAACAAGTTACTACTTGAGAAAGCTAAAATTGATTCAATCACCGTCTCAGATGATCAAGTTAATCAGCGAATGGATGCCAGAGTTTCCCAATTGATACAACAAGCCGGAAGTGAGCAAGCATTAGAAGAAGCTTTTGGGAAATCTATTATTCAATTAAAAGCCGATTTTAGAGATACTTTTCGAGAGCAGATAACGGTGAATCAGGTTCGACAAATGAAGATAAATGAGATTAAAATTACCCGGCCCGAGGTAAAAGAATTCTTTGAATCTATTCCAAAAGATTCTCTTCCAACTATTCCTGAACAAGTGGCACTTTCGCATATTGTTAAACTGCCTAAAGCTAAATCTGATGCTAAAGCGACTTCTTATGAATTTGCTGAATCTTTAAGAGATTCTATATTAAATGAAGGTGTTCCTTTAGAAGATCTTGCAAAAAGACATGGGATGGATGGATCTGCTGAACGTGGTGGACAGCTTCCTATGATGGGTTTAAATGAGTTGGTTTCTGAATATTCAGCCGCCGCCGCCGCTCTGCAACCGGGGCAAATCTCTGAAGTGGTAGAAACTGAATTTGGCTATCATATTATTCGACTTGATGAACGAATTGGCGATAAAATTAAAACAAGCCACATTCTGATAAGAATCGATGCAGAACAACTTGATGATGAAACCGCTATTGAAGAATTAAATGCCATTCGAGATAGCTTGTTAAACAACAAAGATTTATCCTTTTCAGGAATGGCAATTCGTAATAGTGAAGATCCTTCTACATCGAAATCAGGTGGTAAAATTGTAGATCCCCAAACTGGTGAACGATTAATTCCTTTGAACCGTCTTGACCCTGCGTTATATCGAGTAGTTCTCTTAATGGATGAAATTGGACAAATTTCCGAGCCTAAACCTTTCAATCCCAATAATGCTAACTCTGGTAAAGCGTACCGGATTGTGCGCCTTGATAAGCAAATTCCTGAGCATATTGCCAGTTTCGAAACAGACTATGAAAGGCTAAGAGCTATTTCATTACAACAAAAGCAAGCCATAGAGTTTCAAAAATGGTTGGACGAGCTTAGAGATGAAATTTATATCGAATATAGAATTCCTAAAATGGAAGCCGGAGCTGGTAAATAATGCCTGATAATATAGATGCTGTAAAAGCTGCGAATGAATTTACCGAATCATTTGAAGCTATAAAGAAAGAAATTCATAAAGTAGTAATTGGGCAAGAAGATATAATCGATCTTCTTCTTATCTCGCTATTTTCAAAAGGGCATTGTGTCTTAATTGGTGTCCCGGGTTTGGCTAAAACATTACTCATTAGAACGCTTGCCGAAACGTTAGGACTCACTTTTAACAGGATTCAGTTTACTCCAGATTTAATGCCCGGAGATATTACGGGGACAGAAATCATAGAAGAAGAAAAAGAAACCGGAAAGAAAGCTTTCAAGTTCGTAAAAGGTCCAATTTTCGCAAACATTGTACTCGCTGATGAGATCAACCGTACTCCTCCAAAAACACAAGCGGCTTTGTTAGAAGGAATGCAGGAATACAATGTTACAACAGCAGGAGAAACTTACCATCTCGACACTCCTTTTTTTGTATTAGCAACTCAAAACCCTATTGAACAAGAAGGGACCTACCCTCTTCCCGAAGCCCAATTAGATCGCTTTATGTTTAACATTTGGGTTAATTATCCTTCTTTTGAAGAAGAAAAAGCTATTGTGAGCCAAACCACTTCAGGAAATGATGTAATTCTCGAACCTATTTTAAGCAAAGAAAAGATTGAGGAATTACAACGCTTGGTTAGGAAAGTACCGGTTCCTGAAACTGTGTTAGATTATGCGGTAAAAGTTGTTGGATCTACCAGACCGGATTCAGAATTAGCTCCGGAATTTATTAAAAAATACCTGAGCTGGGGAGCAGGCCCTCGTGCATCACAGTATTTAATAGTAGGAGGAAAAGCACGAGCTCTTTCTCAAGGTAGATTTAATGTTACTATTAACGATATAAATGCGCTTGCCGTTCCTGTTTTACGACATCGTATTGTTAATAATTATGCGGCCGAAGCTGAAGGTTTTACAACGGTAAAACTTATACAAATGATTATCGAAAGCTTGAATTAACGTGGAATTTCAAGGATTACAGAATAGCTTACCAAATGTAATTACTGTAATCATAGCTTTATTGATTGGTTTACTTTCCTGGTATTCTTATAAAAAGTATTCCTCCATTTCTGTTACTTGGAAAGTTATTCTCAGCTCTTTAAGAGGGCTTTCCCTCGGTATTCTTTTATTACTGTTTATGAATCCTTTTTTTAAATCCAGTAAAGAAGTAGCCGTAAAACCTAAAGTAG
The DNA here is from genome assembly GCA_963975485.1 of uncultured Balneola sp. GTDB lineage: Bacteria > Bacteroidota > Rhodothermia > Balneolales > Balneolaceae > Balneola. Next base: position 30,239 of record CAXBHO010000028.1, read on the forward strand.
CTGTATTATTAGACGACTCTGAAAGTACTACCGTTTCTAAAGGTAATTATGAAGGACTTTCAACTTACCGTTCTACCCTTGCACAGTTAAGAAATACTCCAAAAAAGGTAGAATTTACTTATTTCAAGTTTGGTAGTTCTGTACAAAATATTGACCCAGATACATTTTCCCCAACCCAACCCTCTACAAATTTATTTAATGCTATAGAAACAATTACAACTTCTAACGAGGGCTATGTTTCTGCTATTTTAATTAGCGATGGAATTATAACTGAAGGTAAAAATCCTGTAATTCTATCCGGTAACTCCACTTTCCCAATTCATGTTATTGGAATTGGTGATACAAGTAGAGTTAAAGATATTTCAATTCAAAACATATCAACGAATGCGACTGGTTTTACGAATACCGTTCACAGTATAGAAGTTGATATTTCCCAGTTTGGATTTGATAACCAAGATATCAATCTGAAGCTTACTTCCGGCACAACTGTAATTGATAGAAAAGATATTAGTATCTCTAAAGATAAAGAAATAGAGCGTGTTCAGTTTGAAATAAAATTGAATTCTCCCGGATTAAAACAATACAAAATTGAAATAGAACCTATTGCCGGAGAGTGGATTACAGAAAATAATTCATCTGGTTTTTCAATTGAAGTATTGGATAGCAAGAAAAGAATCCTCCATATTGCATCAGCTATTCATCCTGATGTAAAAGCACTCAGATCCATACTATTCGAAGATCAAAATATTGAATTGAGCACGTACACTTACTTGAATCAATCTAAGTCTATAAAAGACATTATTCCTACTGATGAATATGATCTTATTATTTTTCAGGGGCGCCCTCCATCAGTAGCAATTTCTGAATTCGAAATCTCTAATTCAGGCTATTCAAGTTTGTTTATTTCATTACCGAATCAAAACTTAACATCAACTCAGTGGTTTAATATTATCTCCGTTAATTCCAAAGAAACGTTTGAAGTTCACTTTCTCCCAAATGATGAAAATTCAGAGCATCCTATTTTAGAACTTCCTGATATTAGGTTAAGCACTTTAGCACCGATACAATCTTCTATAAATGCATCAAATGCTTTTCCCGATGCAACAACGCTTTATTACGCCAGCTATCAGAACATATCTACCGACTCTCCACTTATTTCAATCTTAGAGCAAGGAAATACACGTAGAAGCCACTTCAATGCTTTCGGCTGGTACAGAATGTATTTAAGTCCCAATTCAAGCGAGAGAGCATTTATCAAACAACTGATTTCTAATCTAGTTGACTGGACATCTTCTGATCCCGACAATAGATTGCTTAAAGTTAAACCAACTAAGAATGAGTTCAATTCGTCTGAGTCTCCCATTATTAATGCCGGGCTTATAAATGAAAATGGAGAAGTTGAAACGGCGGGTACAATAGAGATTACGATATCCGGAGCAAATTACGATGCCAATTTTAGCATGGAAAATTTGAATAATGGGAATTACAGATTACAAGCTCCAAATTTACCTGATGGAAAATATACTTTTAATGCTGTTGCCAGAAAGGGTAATCGAGAAATTGATACACAATCAGGTGAGTTTTTAGTTAACAAATCCAATATTGAATTGGCTAATACTATTCGTAATCAAGATTTATTACAAAGCATTGCCTCAAATTCAGGAGGAATGTTCTTCGACTTTTCGTCTGTAACTGAATTTTGGAATAACCAATCTGTTTCTAACAATCTAGTTTCTCGTACTGAGATCCAAGAAAACTATATTTTTCCTGTCAGATCGGTGTATTGGTTTATTCTAGTTCTTTTACTGCTGGGGACGGAATGGTTGCTAAGAAAGAAATTCGCTCTGCCTTAATGTGGTGCCACCCATGCATAGTCGCAGGCTTGTCAGGTTTTAGGCGCTATTGTAGCTTTACGTAAGCTATTTATGGCGAAAACAAACCCCAATCAACGTCATCCTCCGGCGAATGCCGAGGATCTGAATCTTTATTAAAGTAATTTAGCTTCAAAACAATCCGGATCTCCTGCATTCGCGTGGAGATGACTTAGGGTTAGCTTGCAGGTGAGTACTTCAGGAGGGCGGGTCTTCGGCAAAGACTCTTATTAGCGAGCTTTTCTAACTCTTCCAGAGTTGGAATGAAGCATTCACAAAAAGAAAAATAGAATAACTCTGGAAGAGTTGAAATAAATGCCTTCAAAAACAAAAAACAACAGGGATCTCCTGCACACGCGTGGAGATGACTTAAGGTTAGCTCGCCGAGCCCTCAGCCATGCAAAGCCCAACGGAGGGTTAGGTAGATCGGAGAATATTTATATCTCCGATCCAGCCGTTCCGGGAACGAGTACGACACAAGAGCACGAAGAAGATTAATTGGAGGCCCACAACCGCCGATGTAAGAATCAAAGTACACCGTCTTTATCCGACTATTGAACGCAACCCTAGTTTTTAACTCCCTCTGCCGAGCTTTTTATCGATACTTTCGCCTTGCCTATATCTGAAGCTTTTACGATAAAAATTTCATCATAAGCTGATTCATCAAGTTGTGCAAAACGATCTTCATCAAGCAACACATTTACAAGAAATGGTGTAGTATTTGAATGGCCAACTATTAACACAACTTTACCCTGATAATCCTTCAAAAGAGACTTAATGAATACATTGGGAGCTCTGGGATCATATTTTTGAATGACAAGATTGAATTCTTTTGCAGTTGGTTGTGCCGTAAATTCAGTTCGTTTATAATCTGTTGAAAAAACAGCATCTACTTTTTTGTACGTATTCTTCAAAAAGTTCTTTATTCGGAGCGCTCTTTCGTCCCCTTTTTTTGATAATGGAGGATTTTTGGAGCCGTCATCAACTTTCTCAGCGTGGCGAACAAAAATCAAAGTAGCAGTATCTTTATTAAGGATAGACTTTTGCGCATTCAATGATGAAATAGAAAGAGCAATAACGCATAATAGTAGTAGGAATCTTTTCATTGTATAGAATTTTTTTATCAGTATAAAAAAAGGTTAACCGATTGGCTAACCTTTTTTATTATGAGATAACTTTTTACTTAATTACTAATGCGATAATTAATCCAATAATTGTAACGATTGCGACACCAAATATTACCAAAAGGGTGGTTGAAAAAGGTTCTGAGCTACTTCCCCAATTATCGATTTTACCATCTAATGCAGCAATTTGAGAAGCAGTTAATACATCAGCTTCTACCAAATAATTATTCCACTCATCCATCACTTTAGTTGACCAGAATTCTCTAAAAGTCTTGAAATCCTCATAAGTGCTGCTAGTGATTATTTCTTCATCACTTTTCTTAGCTGCATTAGAAACAAAGCTATCAAGAGCGGTAAAGAAACTAGAATTGTTATCAAAAGCGCCTAAATCAACATTTTTTCCTTCCAGATAATTATCCAAAGAGTTCCACATTGATAAGGAAGCACTTGCTTTCCAGTCTTTTAGATCTGTCTCAATTTGGTTTTTCCATCTTGTTTTATCATCTCCACCGTATATCTCAACAAGATTATCTCCAATATTTTGCCATACCTCGTTAACCTTATTTTGCAGCGCATATATTCTTAGATGATCTTCTATTGTAAAAGTTTCAGAACCGGCTTTCAAAGTCTCTAAATTCTCAGTTAGAATAGAATTGATAATTACTAAAGGATTATCACCTGTTTTGATTGTTCCAGAACCCTCTGTTTTGGAGAGCTTTTCAATAGTACCCGGTGCTAATTGATTGTAAGTGACAAAAAGTGAATCTACCATATTAAAAATGAACTCATCTCTCTCTTCTACACTTTTACGGTATCTTGTAACCAAGCTAGAAAGTTTTCTTTCACTCTCATGTGAAGATGCAATTGCACTTCTCAATGTATCACTTTTTTTGCTTAACGCTGATAATTCAGTCTTAAACCGAGAAACCTCATCGGTAAGTGTGGCTAAACGCTCGGCCTGATTTTCAATAATAAGTAACTTATGCTCTGCAGATTTTGCTTCACTTTTAAGATTCGCAATTTTAGAATCATAAGATTCCGGATAAAGTGCATAATTCAACATTTCTGAATTCTCTGAATATTCGATTTTAAAGTCCTCCACTACAGATATAAGGCTATCTATTTCAGATACTTTTTGAGCCATTTCAATATTAGTTAAAAGCTCAGAATATCTATTCTCAAACTCTTTCTTAATTTGGTAATCAGATTGTTGTGCACTAACACTAATTGAACCAAAAAGTGCCGCTAAAACAATAGTTAATAAATTGAATGTACGTTTCATGATTGATTCTCCTCTTTTTTAATTCCTTTTTCAGTTAGTGTATATGTCTCAGATGTCTCTGTATCAACCAATTCAACAAATGGAGAGCGTAAATTAAAAGCCGGCTTTATTAATCCACTTTCAGAAACAGTTATTTTCTCTTTAAGTTTAAGCCCACCTTTAATTGGTTCCATCACATAAACATTATTAAAACCGTTAGCAGTGATGAAATAAAAACCATTGTGATTTCTTATAAGACGTACTTCAGAAATTTGAACGGATGAGGAATCTTGCAGTTCTTTATATTGAAAAGGCAGGATATTAAAAGAAATTCCATATCTGGAGTCTGTAACTTCCCCTGATTCTGTTGGCACAAGAACACTTTCTACTTGTTGTGCGTAGTTCACATTTTTGACTTCAAATGTTTTGCAAGCAGATGTAAACAATAAAACTACTGCAAAAATAAAAGTGGAAAACTTGGAATATTTCATCGTCTGCTCCTTGTATTTAAATTGATTGGTGATATCAATTGTATTGGGGCAAAAGAAATAAGTTCCCTGTTAACCTAGAGTGGATGATAGTTATAGATTACGAGGTCTCACTTTCAATATTCTGACCTCCCCGGTTTATAGCCACATTGTTCTTTCTAGGGAGCTCGCCCCTCCTAAAAATCAGGAGGGGAAATTTTAGTAGTTCAAGCTTTTTTACTTAACGAGTGTTTTATATCAACGAGTTCTTCTCCTTGGCTAAGGAGAAGACAGCCCCGAAGGGATCTGCTAACTAGCGGGATGAGGTCGAAAAGTAATCTTATATGGTTGAGAAAGCCTATTGGAGAGATAGAAGAATATTGAATCACGAATATGGCAGGTAGTTTAAAAATCACAACCTATAAGATCAGGACTAAAGTCCTTACTAGCTTATATTCTTAATCAAAACTCGTGCATAAGCTAGCATGGGATTTATCCCTGCGTTTGTGTAGGATAAAATTATTAAACTACTTATCCATCTGACAAATTTGTCGTCTGATGGAATTGGGTTGGGATTGACGAGAGAACTGACTGGAATTGCTACATTATAGTAGACACGGAGTTAAGGTATATTGAGGCAAAATA
>CAXBHO010000029.1:0-35247 GCA_963975485.1 uncultured Balneola sp.
GAGAGTATTTCTACCTTCTGTTCTAAAGTCCATTTCTTGTATTTCATATCTCAAAGGTATTAATTGAAATTTAAAATATCACTCCGAACTTATTGGGGGCTAAAGTACATTTAAAGGAGCAGGAAGTGGAATTATGCGAGCCTTAAAGAATTCGCCAGATTTAGAATTAATCAATGATACTGAAAGAGAATTATTTATTTCTGTAATTAAACGTCCTGAATGAAAAGCCAACGCTAAAAAGCCATACACATTTGCAATTCGCTACAACCAACACACAAGCCAAAAATTGCAAAAGAGTATGTCTTTGCCAACGCTACGAACCGAACGAAAAAAATAACGAAAGCACAACAAGGATCTCTTGCTCCAAGAGCTGGTAAAATACAATAGGATGCCACAACGATCTCTGAAATCCCAAGCCACGGCAAACTTGAACCGGTTTAAAGAATCAAAAGAAGAACAAAAAAAAACCAAATAAGATTTACTTATTCATCGAAATAAGAAACTCTTGGTTGGTCTTGGTGCCTTTGATTTGCTTGAGCAAGAATTCCATAGCTTCAAACGCATTCATTTGTGTCATGTAGCGCCGAAGCAGCACAACCTTTTCTCTCTCCTCTTCTGATACCAGTAATTCCTCGCGACGTGTTCCACTTCTAAATACATCAATGGCAGGATACATTCTACGATCTGAAATACGTCGATCCAGCACAATTTCCATGTTACCGGTTCCCTTAAACTCTTCGAAGATTACATCGTCCATTCTGGAGCCAGTATCAACTAAGGCCGTTGCAAGAATCGTAAGCGATCCGCCATTTTCAATGTTACGTGCAGAACTGAATAACTGTCTTGGGATCTTCAATGCTTCTGAATCTACACCACCACTCATGGTGCGCCCACGATTGCTCGCTTTTACGTTGTAAGCGCGTGCAAGGCGAGTAATGGAGTCTAGTAGTAGAATTACATCATGGCCGCTCTCAACCAATCTTTTTGCTTTCTGGAAGGTAATCTCAGCAAGATCAATATGGTTTTCCGGTTTTTCATCAAAAGTAGAAGCAACTACTTCAGCACCTTTAACCGTACGTTCCATTTCAGTTACTTCTTCCGGGCGTTCATCGATCAGCAAAATTAATATTTTCGCTTTTGGATGATTGGTTGCTACCGCATTTGCAATACCACGAAGCAAGGTCGTTTTTCCTGTTTTAGGCTGTGCAACGATCAGCCCACGTTGACCTTTCCCAATTGGGGCAAACAAATCGATAAAACGTGTAGAATAATTGCTTGGGTCGAATTCCATCACATAGCGTTCATCCGGATGGATTGGGAGCATCTCGTCAAATTCCTGACGATTGTCCATATCTCTGGGAATCCTGCCGTTCACTCCTTCAACACGCAATAAAGCAAAATAACGTTCTCCTACTTTCGGCGGACGAATAATTCCAATTACACAATCTCCGCTTTTTAGTCTGAATCTCTTTATTTGAGATGGAGAAACATAAATATCGTCAGGACTGGCTTTATAATTGTAATTAACCGATCTCAAAAATCCGTAGCCATCAGGTAAGATCTCAAGGGTTCCTTCATTAAATAAATACTGGCCTAAAACCGGTTCTAATTCAGCAATACGTTCTTCCAACGTTTCCGCTTCAGATTCAGGCAAAAGATCATGCTCTTGCTTCTTCTTACGGTTATTGTGGTTATGGCGTGGTTTTTTATTCTCTTTAGACTCGTCTTTCTTGTTATAAGAAACGATATGAGAATCACCACCATAAGTGAGTAGTTCTTGGTTCTTCTGAGAAGATTTGTCCCCATTTTCTTCACGGTTTTGAGACTTCTGCTCTTCCTGCTTAGGTTCTTCTTTTTCAGATTTCTCAGCCTTTTTGGCTTTTTGAACTTTTCTTTTCTTTTCGCTCTCTTTAGTAGGAATTACTTGCTTAGGGATTGGAGGCCGTTCACTCTTAGGGCGTAGTTTTACTGTAATACCTTTCGGTTTTGAGCCGGAAACTTCTCTGATGTTATCGATCAGTTCCTGTTTCTTGATACCGGTTACCCTTTTAACACCAATCATTTTGGCGAGTATCTTCAGCTCGGGCAATTTCTTCTTCTCTAAGGATTCCAATTCCCCAGCCGTTAGATTTACGGTCTGATTATCTGACATAAAAAATTGTGGATATTATTATTGTATAAACAATGATTCTTACTGAATTTGGGGTGAGCAACACATTATCAAATTTGGATAATTTCTATGAAGCTCGATCAGGTAAGGAAAGATTGATGGGACTAACAATTACTAACCCATCGCTTAACTGTACTGTAAAAGTAAAAACTTCCTGCAAAAATAACTAATGAAGTCTCAAATTCCTTTAAAATACTTTTGTAGGAGTTTTCGTCCATTTTTTTTACGTCAATCAGTTTCCTTATTTCAGCATAGGAAGCAACCCTTTCCGTATTTAGTTCATGATAAAACTTTTGCTCATAATTATTCAACATTTCTATGACTTCTTCATTGAGCTTGTCTTTCATTATTGAAAAAACTAGGATAGCAGGTTTTTCAGAGAGATTATTCACCGTATCCAATGTTGATCTCAATGCCTGAATGTTGTGTGCACCATTGAAATACCAATTCCGATCTACGTGTAATTTCTCAAATCTTCCGGGTGCTCTCTGGAAATTTTCAACTGATTCAACAAAATCTTTATTAGAAACCGGAAATAAATTCTTAATCACTTTTGTGGCTAAATACACAGAAGCAATATTCCATTTGTTTACTTCTTCCAATAATTGAGTGTCTATATATAATGATTTTTTTTCTATAATGAATGATTTTTTATCCCAAATTGGATTGAGATCTTTAGCTTTAAAAATCTGAGCGTAATTTCTGAGCGCAATTTCTGAGATTACAGCTTCATTCTCTTCTGAAATATTACCAAGTATTACCGGCTTACTCTTTTTGATGATGCCGGCTTTTTCTTTGGCTATGGCTTCTTCCGTATTTCCCAGAATATCCTGATGATCTAAACCAATACTTGTAATAATAGAAAGCTCCGGGTTAATGATATTGGTGGAATCTAACCTCCCTCCTAATCCCGTTTCAATTATTGCCAGATCTACTTTTTCTTCAGCAAAAAGCCAAAAAGAGAGCGCCGTACAAATCTCAAAATAGGTTAAAGCTATTTGCTTCAGTTCTTTTGAAAAGCGTTGAAAAAATTCCAGAATTAGCTCATCGTCAACTTCTTTCCCATTTATTCTAAACCGTTCGTTATATCGGATTAAATGTGGTGAAGTAAACAGCCCTGTTTTATATCCTGCTTTTTGATACACTGCTTCCAGCAAGTAACAAGTAGTCCCTTTTCCATTTGTTCCTGCTACATGTATGGATGGGAATTGCTTTTGAGGGTTCCCCATCAATTCACAAAATTCGGTAATATTTTCTAACTCAAAATTTGAAGCGGAAGCACCTTTATCCTGAAATTTCGGGATCGTATCTAAGTATTTCCAAACATCTTGGATATTTTTAAATAAGTTCATTTACTGAAAATCTGAGTTCCCACAAAGTGTTGCCCTCGGCAGATTTAATATAGAGTAAAAATAATGTTTAAAAGTCATTCTTGCCTGACCTCGTAAGAAATAAAAAGTTGATCAAATAAAACCCAATCTAGCCACCTCGATGCAACGTATGTGGAGCGAGGTGAAAGATGACTTAAATAAATACCTAAAATCCGCAGGCAACCTATAAAAAGAGCCAAAAAAGTGGTTGAATTTATTGTATTCAGGCTTTTTTGGCTCGGTATTTTTCACTTATTTAGGTGAAACCACTCAACCTAAATGTGAGATACATGCATACTACAAAATCATCGGAAAAGATTACACCCTTTGGCGGATTAAATTTTTGTTTGGAACAGTTTCACCACAGCGGGCTGGCGGGGTTGATTGACCGGCAGTTAGGGCAACGCGTACAAACGGTTGGATTTTCTTACAGCGAGATTATAGCCAACCAACTGGCCGTGTTTTTTTGCGGTGGAGAGTGCGCCGAGGATCTGCGTGAGCACCTGCGCGGCCCACTCAGCCAAATGAAGGGACTGAGGCTGTGCAGCCCCGATACGTTGTTGCGCGGCCTTAAAGAGCTCAGCTGTGAGTCCACCGAGCTGGTTCATCCCACCAGCGGGGTCGGCCATACGTTTAACATCAACAAGCCTCTTTCAATAGGCTGATAACAATCTGTAATTCCACTCATTGCTATAACTTACGGATTCCATTTCGGAGATTGAAGAGTTTTCCTTAGCAATTTTGGTGCTTCATATTTAACCATGATCTTGGTCTCAAAATCGAGCCCAACCGAAAAGCCTAAATATTCATGAAATGGTCTTGCATAGCAATAGATGCAACCGTGTTCACAACCTCTATATACATTTAAACCCGCATCAAATGGTATATCCGGACTTTTGTTATAAGAAATAATTTCTTTGGCGTGATCGGCAAACAATTTTGTTTTTGGATTAGGTTTTTCGCCTGTTTCATCGTTTAAATCGTAATCAATATAGTTTCCTTCAAATCTATTGATTGGATTGTCAGATGATCCGCGTCCTTTAATTTTTTGATGAGGTTGATTCATGGGTACACATATTTTGTACATATAATTTACACATCTCTGAATCAACTACAAATAAAAAAGCCTTCGTAAATACGAAGGCTTTAGATCTTTTAAGTCTTTAGCGACAGCGGTGACTTATCCCAAAGGGACTCCTTGGGAAAAAGTAACCAATACACAAGAAGTCTCTGACTCTATCCTTCTTTTAAATCAATATCTCATCTATTTTAATGAATCCTGTGTTATTGGTGATTGTGGATTTTGAAAGGCATCCTATAATTTAAAAACTGTTGCCTGTAATGCAAGTTACAAACTTGCTGTTTGTTTTACTGAGTTAGCTTCATTGCCTTGTTCATTCCCGCTCTGAAGTCACCGCTCCGCTCAAGACTTCAGAGATCTTGGAGCATCTCTGGATCAACTACAAATAAAAAAGCCATCATAAATACGAAGGCTTTTAAAAAATAGAGCGTACTAACTGTTAATCAGAACATGGAATATCTTCAAAGTTCTCATCCCAGCAAGATTTCACTCCTTCATTATAATTCGGAGAGATAATAAAACCCACGTTCGTATCAGTATTGAATTCTATAGTTGTTGTATCACCTGATGAGCCATCAACATAAACTAATGTCTTGATGGTACCATCGAAATCATAATTAATCTCAGAACCTTCATTACCATTTCTATCACTTAGTACTGAAAAATCCAGTTCTACACTTCCATCTTCATCAACATCCCAAGTAATTTCAGAAACGGGACCATTTACCTGGTTATCAAAATAGGTCCATGAACCTTCGGTTCCATCATATTCTGCTTCACCAGAGAAAAATAGGAAGTTATTCAAAGGCGGATCGGTTGCTGAGGTTGTTACATAGAAATTCCATTCTACATTATCTTCAGCATCAACTTCTGCCGTAAGCAATACAGAGAAATCATCCTCTCCGTTCTCAGCAGAGTATCTCCATTGATATTCGCCTTCGGCTACTGTTTCAGGATTTTCATTTTGTGCAGCATTAACCAGAACTCTAGGAATCAAAAGGTTTGCGTCAATAATAAATCTTGCGATACCTGCTCTAAAAATTGCATTGTTAAAATTTGAACCTGCATTTGATTTTGCGTTGTTGTTAAAATCAGATAAATCAATGGTCATTGATTCAGCAGAAGGCACAACAGGTGTTACATCGTCATTATTTACAGAATCACTACATGATATGAATATCGTAGTCATAAGAAATAAAGCGACCAATGATTTTAGCTTAGTAAATTTCATAACAAATTCTTTGATTTCGATTTACTACTTGAATTACAAAATCACGAAGAAGTTCCAATTTCTATTTTCCGGAATCATATACTTTTTCTCCGGCCACCCAAGTTTCAAGAACTTCGATTTTCCAAAGTTCACTGGCAGGCGCCTTAAAATAATCGGTATCAATAAGTATAAAATCAGACCATTTTCCGGATTCTATAGATCCTAAAATATCTTCTTGATGTCCGGCGTATGCCGCGTCAATAGTAAAAGCTCTCAAAGCTTCTGTTCTGCTCATTGCTTCATTTGGATACCATCCTCCATCAGGATTCCCTTCATGATCCATTCTTGTTACTGCAGAATACAATCCAAAAAATGGATTTGAATGTTCGACAGGAAAATCAGAACCGGCGGCAACAACAGTCCCTTGATCAAGAAATGTTTTCCAGGCGTATCCTCCTTTTATGCGTTGAGGACCAACACGATTTTCCGCCATATTTTTATCACTTGTAGCATGCGTCGGTTGCATAGAAGCAATGATGTCCAGTTCTTTGAATCTGGGAATATCTTCTAGCGCTACAATTTGAGCATGTTCCACTCTGTTTCTCAATCCCTGATCTCCATGTTCATTCTGTGCTTTTTCCAGCGCATCTAACACTTGCCGATTACCCGCATCACCAATTGCGTGAATATTTGCTTGATATCCTTTCCCAACCACTTTTGAAACAGCAACGTCCATTTCTTTTTGTTCCATGAAAAGTAATCCAACGTTACCGGGATCATCTGAGTAAGGTCTTAACATCGCCGCGCCTCTACTGCCAAGCGCTCCATCAGAATAAAGTTTTACGCTTCTAAGCGCCAGCATATCATCTCCATATGAATCTATAGGCCCGTTTTTTGAAAGCTCATCAAAAGTATTTCCAGCACCTGATATCATTCCATAAATTCTCGTTTTAGCTTTGCCTTGCTCTGCAAAGTCTTTGTATAAATTCCAGGCTGCAACACTTACACCCGCATCATGAACGGAAGTAAGTCCCATTTTTGCCATCTGAGCATACGCTTTTTCTAGCGCCAGTTTTTGTTCCTTTTCAGTTGGTGCCGGAATTTCTGAGCCTATATAACCCATTGCTGCATCAATAAAAACACCCGTTGCTTTTCCGCTTCCATCACGAATAATTTTTCCGCCTTGTGGATCAGGGGTGTCTTTACTAATTCCTGCCATTCTTAATGCCATTGAGTTTCCCCAGCCCGCATGCCCGTCAACTCTGCTTAACCAAACAGGCCGATCTGAAACTACTTTATCAATATCGGCTGTAGTCGGAAATTCATTCTCTTTCCACAATGTTTGATTCCAACCACGTCCTTGTATCCATTCAAGATCAGGATTTGATTCTGCATAATTTTTTAGTGTGTCTAGTGTAGCTTCTAAGGAATTTATTCCCATCAGATCTACATTAAGTTGTTGGAAACCCAATCCCATAACGTGCCCGTGTGCATCAACTAGTCCGGGTAGCATGGTTTTTCCTTCGCCGTCAATCACAGTTGCTCCGGAATATTTTTCAGCTAAAGAAGAAGAACTGGTTTCTACAAACTTCCCTTTTTTAATGACTACAGATTTAAACTCTTCTAATTTATTACCGATAATGGTATAACCATGTACATTTTCTATGACAGTAACTTCTTCAGAAGTACCGCAAGCAGTTGTTAACATTAGAAATGTTAGAAATAAAACACTAATTAGTTTCATATAATTTTTTTTTAAATATTTATGTTAATATAGTTATAGATACGGGTATCAGTAAATGATATTTAAAGCTTTTACAATCAATTCTATTTAAAGTAATTCTACTTTGTTCTTAATAAGAATCTTATCCTTACTTTTTTTTGCTTCATTTTCTACGCATCTGCTTGCAATTGAAAGGACTATCCTTACAAATAATGTTGATAGTTTAAAGACTGAGCACAAAACACAAGAAGGGCTAGAACTAGCAACTACCTTAATTCAACTTGTGGATTATTACAGGAATGTTGATATGGATAGCTCAGTTTACTATGCGATTCAATTACAGAATTTATCAGATTCCTTAAACTTTTACGATGGTAAATTAGCGGCGGTTACCGGTTTGGTTAATGCAGACTTTGTGAGAGGTAACTATGTGCAAGGAATTGAACGAGCACTTCCTTTTTTAAAATCCACTGAAGAAACAGAAAATTATTATCTGGGAGATCTCTATCTAGCTACCGGAAACTGCTACGGTTCTCTAGGCCTTTATAAAACAGGTGTTGAGTATTATTTAGAAGCTCGAAAGATATTTTCTGCACTAAAAGCAGAAGAAAAATTACGAACTATTTCTAATAATCTCGGGGCTTACTATATCCGAATGGGAAATTATAATTCAGCTTTAGAAGTATTTTCTAATTTATCTGTTGAGAAAGAAGATGATCCGGTTCGGGTTACCCAGAAAGTAAATTTTGGGTTCATATATATTGGCCTTAATGAATTTAATAGAGCCGAAGAATATTTTCTGGATGTTTTGGAAATGGGTAATTCTGACATAGAAATAAGAGGTAAAGCTATATCAAGTTTTAAACTTGGAAATTTGTATTCAAAGCAAAAAGACTATGAAAATGCGCTTCTTTATCATAAAAAGTCGCTCGAGTTTTATTCTAAACTAAATAATGAAGCTCAGACGATGAATCCTCTTAATGGAATGGCTGACGTATATTTTTCTTTGGGCGATATTGAAAAAGCCAAAGAAATTGCTCTACAATCAGAACAAATTGGGCTCAATACACAAACTCTTTTAGAACTGAATCAAGTAACAAATTTGATAGCCCGAATTTACGCCACAGATAATAATTTTGAAAAGGCATATGACTATTCTCAAAAGAATCTTGCGTTAAGTGACAGCCTGAATATAAGTAAAAGAAACCAAGAAGTTCAGGTAATGGAAACTGAATATAGATTTGAAAGAAGAGAAGAAGAACTAAAAAGGGAGCAACATGTAAAACTACGAAAACAGGAATTATTAAGTGGAGGAATAGCTTCTTTTCTCTTGATAAGCTTAGTATTTGTTTTCTTAGTGTACAGAAGTAAAAAGACCAAAGAAAAAGCTAATACCCGATTAGAAAAACTTAACCATGATCTAGAAGAGACAAATAGAATCAAAAATCAGCTTTTTTCAATTATCGCTCATGACCTTAGAAATCCCTTAAGTTCACTTTATGGATTGGTAACTCTGCTTGAAATGAAGGCGACCAATAAAAAAGAACTTGAAAAGTTAATACCTGAATTAGTAGCCCAATTCAAGCATACTTCAACTCTTGTTAACAATCTGCTGAATTGGTCAAAAAGCCAGATGGAAGGATATAAAGTATTACCTACTTCATTCGATATTGATAATGTTATAAAAAGAAACTTAGATCTACTGTCCCGCAGGTTTAAAGAAAAAGAGATTAGTATAAAACTTCAAAATAACTCTTCAAACAAAGTTTTTGCAGATAAAAACATGATAGATATCGTGGTTCTAAATTTATTATCTAATGCGCTTAAATATTCCGATAAAGAAGATAGTGTTACTATTGAAGTATTAGAATCTAACCATGAAACTATAATAAGCGTCAAAGATACAGGAACCGGTATTCCTGAAAGCAAGCTTGGAATTCTTTTCACTAATTCATTTTACTCAACATCAGGAACCCGAAATGAGAGAGGCACAGGATTGGGATTAATGCTCTGTAAAGAATTTATAAAACTCAACCATGGAAAGATTTGGGTTGAAAGCGAATTCGGTGTTGGAACTACTATTTATTTCAGTATTCCTACCCAAGAACCTTAATCTGATTCCATTTCTTCCCAAAACTCATTTTTTATGTAATCCGGAGTAACCTTAAGTTCTTTTATCTCCTCTCTAGATTTGAAGGCTAAACTTTTTAGAATTTGCTCTTCTTTTGTGTATTCAGGATCGCCTCCTAAAGCTAATTCCCCTGATATTCTCTCTACTCGATAATAAAACTCTATTACGTGAAAGTTATTTAGCATAAGTTCTTCTAAATGTAGCAATTCTTTCGCTTGAACAGTTAATGAAGTCTCTTCAAAAAACTCTCTTTTAACTGTTCCACGAAGTTCCTCTCCAAATTTAATTCCACCACCAGGAGGTGTCCAGATCATTTCTTTAGAAATTGGAGATAGTAATTCAGCTAAAAGAATTTTTTGGTTTTCAATCAATAAACCACAAGCTCTAACTCTTATCTTGTTCTCGTAATCCGGCAATTACTTTGCTACTTTTTTCTTAGCCTTTTTTAGTTGGGTGTATAGATCGTTGCTTTTAGCATATTTTAAGCTTGCTTTCACAAAATCTACAAAAAGTGGGTGCGGATTATTTACAGTACTTTTTAACTCCGGGTGAAACTGAACGCCTACGAACCACGGGTGATCTGGGATTTCAATAATCTCAACCAAATCTCTTTCGGGGTTCGTGCCAACTAACGATAACCCGCCTTCCACTAATTTATAACGAAGGTTGTTGTTTACTTCATAACGATGACGATGACGCTCAAATACAAGTTCCTCGCCATATGCTTTGTAGGCATTTGAATTCTTGTTCAATTTACATGCGTATTTACCCAATCTCATCGTTCCGCCCATATTCTCGATATCTTTTTGATCATGCATGATATCTATGATCGGGTATTCACAATCTTCTTCAAATTCGGCACTGTTCGCATCTTCCCATGCGCAAACATTTTTAGCGTATTCAATAACAGCACATTGCATTCCCAAACAAATACCGAAAAATGGAACTCCTTCGGTTCTGGCATATTCAACAGCTGCTAATTTTCCATCAATACCTCTTCCACCAAATCCGGGAGCTACTAAAACACCCGAAATATTTTCAAGTTTGGATGCGACATTCTCTTTTGTGAGATCATCTGACTGAACCCAACGAATATTTACTTTACAGTCGTTTACAGCTCCTCCATGGATAAAAGCTTCTACAATAGATTTATAGGAATCATGGTGCTCCACATATTTTCCAACCAACGCTATCTCGATTGCTCCTGACGGTGCACAAACAGCTTCAACAAATCCAATCCAGTTATCAAGATTATATTCTGTTGTTTCGAGCTGAAGTTTTTCGATTACTCTTTTGTCAAGCCCTTCTTCCTTCATTAAAAGAGGAACTTCATAAATACTTTTAGCATCTAAAGATGCGATCACATCTTCCAAGTCTACATTACAAAACCGGGCAACTTTGCTTCTTATAGAATTATCCAACGGATGCTCAGAGCGACAAACAATAATATCAGGCTGTAAACCGCTTTCTGAAAGTGTTTTAACAGAATGTTGAGTCGGTTTTGTTTTTAACTCTCCGGCTGCTGCTAAATAAGGAACCAAAGTTAAATGAATAGAGAGCGTATTCTTTCTTCCCACGTTATATTTTAGTTGACGAACGGCTTCTATGTAAGGCAAACTTTCTATATCGCCAACTGTACCTCCGATCTCAACAATAACAACATCATACTTTCCGGATTTCCCAAGCGCTAATACGTGAGATTGAATTTCATCTGTGATATGTGGAATTACCTGAACCGTTTTTCCCAGATAAGCGCCTTGACGCTCTTTATTTATCACGTCGTAGTATATTCTTCCCGTAGTTACGTTATTGGATTGAGAAGTTTGAATGTCTAAAAAGCGCTCATAATGTCCTAAATCGAGATCGGTCTCAGCGCCGTCATCAGTAACGTACACCTCACCATGCTCGTAAGGATTCATTGTACCGGGATCTACATTGATATAAGGATCCAGTTTTTGAACTGTTACTTTTAAACCTTGTGCGACGAGAAGCCTTCCGAGTGATGCACAAATTATTCCTTTACCCAGAGACGATGTTACCCCACCGGTAACAAAAATATACTTAGTTGACATGCGAAGTTTGAGTGAAGTTGATGGATGGAAAAGATAGTATTCTCACTCACCCTATTCAACGTATCTTTCAAACTAAATGTAATTTACATCATTTTTGTTTGTAGAATTCTTCTACAACTCTTTTAAGAACATCAGGTTTGTCAGAAAAAATGCCCTTGGCACCGGCTTCAATTACTTGCTTCATTTTTTTCTCATCATTAACTGTGTAAATAAAAAATGGAATGCCCGAGTTATTAAGTTGAGTTGCCCATTTATCGCTGAGTTGCTTAATACTAAAATTAAAAGCATCCACATTATACTTTTTTACTAATGCTATAGGTTCTCTTCTCTTAGATTGTTTCTTCTCGTACAATAAAGCTGTGCGAACGTTTTGATTGTTATTCCCGATTCTCTCTAACACTCTATAATCAAAACTCGAAATGATAACCTGATCTTGGATTCTAAGTTCTTCTATCATATTTAATACAAGTTCTTCAATTCCACCTTGCTCTAATTCTGACACTGCTTCTGTTTTAATCTCCACATTCACCAAAATTTTATCTTTACAATATTCAAGAACTTCACGAAGAGTAGGAATCCTTTCGCCTTTAAACTTTTTATCGAACCAAGAACCTGCGTCTAATTCTTGTAATTCTGAGAGCGAAAAATCTTTAACAAATCCTTTCCCATTCGTTTTTGCATTCAGCTTCTCGTCATGGAAAACTATTGGAATATTATCTTTTGATAGTAGTACATCTAATTCGATCATATCAGCATTCATTTCTACTGCGGCTTTGAATGCTGCCATTGTATTTTCCGGGAAGTATGCACTTGCTCCACGGTGTGCAATCACGATAAATTGTTTGTCAAAGCTCAAATTTGAGAATTCTTTATGAGTGTTTTTTTGAGCACACAATTCCAAAGAAAAGGAAAAAATAGATGCTAGTATGCATAGAATAAACGTAGAAATTCTCATAAGTGCGATTCTTTTTAAGTTCATTATAAGAATCACAGATCAAGAATTATAAGAATCACAGATCAAGAAATGGTTAATTCTGAAAAGTAATTACCCTCTGTATTGCTTTATTGATAAGAGCATTAAAATTCTCAGAGTTTGAGAAAACTTTATAAAAGCACAGCAAGCCCAAAATAATGGAAACACTACCTAATACACTCATAATTGTAGCTAACCATACGGGTTGTATCAATTCAAGTAAGGAAAGCGCTACCACAGCTGTTCCTAAAAAAATTTGTATGCAAGCTGATACTAACTGAAACCCGCTAATAGTACTTAAGTCATTTTCATGTGAAAACGATTTAAATCTATTATTTAATTTTATATCTAACCTTGATACAGAATCCTTTCCAAGAAAAGAATTCAGTTCTTTTTCTTCATTATTCATGTCCTTGTCCTTACCTTTTACTAATCACTTTTTTGTTGAAACAATCTAATAAATCAGCGCATATAATTAAAACAAAAATGAGTAAATCAGAAAATATTTACATTTACGGACGTAACCCAATAATTGAAGCGCTTAAAGATCGACCAAATGAAGTCGAAAAAATCTTCTTAAAAAGTTCCATTCAGGTTAATTCAATTGATGGTTTATCAGATCTTATTTCCAGAAACTCAGTTCCTGTCTCTAAGGTTCCCCAAATAAAAATCCAGAATCTAGTTGGAAGAGTAAATGACCAGGGAATTGTTGCATTATTAAGCCAAATAAAATACACCGACTATTTTGAGTGGGTCTCAGAGATTGATCTCAGAGACAATCCTGCCGTGCTTTTTTTAGATGGGATTGAAGATCCTCATAACTTTGGAGCTATTTTAAGAACGGCTGCGGCTTCGGGTATAGCTGCAGTGATAGTGCCCACACAAAAACAATCTCCTGTGAATGCAACTGTATTTAAAACCTCAGCTGGAGCTGCCGGCAAAATACCTATCATTAGAGTTCATAATGTAAATCAGGGTATCAAAGACCTCGAACTGGCTGGATTTGAAATTTTTGCTCTTGATGGTAAATCTGAAAGTAGTTTTTGGGAAACCGAATTTAACAAACCTTCGGCATTTATGATTGGCAATGAAGGAGATGGCTTGGAACAGAAAATCATTGAAAAAGCTTCAAAAACTCTTAGAATACCCATGAGCAATAATATAGAATCTCTTAATGCCTCAGTATCAGCTGCATTAATTTGTTATGAATGGGCAAGAAGCAGAGTTTAGTTCTTCAATACAAAAAAAGCAGACCGTTGGATCTGCTTTTTTCAAACTGATTTAATAAAACAAACTAAGCATTGTTCGCTACTACTTCTGATTCTGAGAAGAAATAAGCTGCTTCGATTTTGCCATTTTCTACCGAGTCAGAGCCGTGAATAATATTTTCTCCCAGACTATCTGCAAAATCAGCACGGATGGTTCCTTTATCAGCTTCAGCTGGGTTCGTTGCACCAATTAGTGTTCTGAAATCAGCCACTGCATTTTCTTTTTCCAAAATCATAGGCACACAAGCTCCACTACTCATAAATTCACAAAGCTCCCCGTAGAAAGGTCTTTCTTTATGAACTGCATAAAATCCACCTGCAGTGTCAGCTGTTAACCTTGTCATTTTCATAGCTAAAATTTTAAATCCTGCTTCCTGAATTCTTTGGGTAACTTCGCCGATAAGTTCTTTACGAACACAATCAGGTTTTAGGATAGTCAATGTTCTTTCTAACGCCATTATATTTTTATGATATTAATTTTTTTGTAACAACCGTTTTGAAAATCTCTCTTCAAAATGGTATTTAAAGATAAGATTTCGCACATTAATTATCGAATGATAAAGCATGTCGAGCACATTTATATTTATGCAAAATGAATACGAACATAGTTTTACTTGGACCTTTGCTTTAAAGGCTAATCCGACACAACTATGGCCTTTTATTTCTGATACAAATAAGCTTTTTAAGAAAGCGGGGCAATTCTCTGTACGAAAAGAATCCTTTTCAAGAAACAATACAAAAGGATTTTTAGAGATTACATCTAACAGGATAACCGCAAACCAAGCTTGGGTTGAAGAACCTTATATATGGGAAAAACCTTATCGTTTTGGAACCGTTCGCCATTATAAAGCAGGTGTTTTGAATTCAATGCACTTCGATATTAATCTTGTTCCTCATAAATCAGGTACTAAATTAATTTTAAATCTTAGTATTTCAACAAACAGAAAACTTTATCGCTACTTGGTGATTCTTTTTATTGAACGAGTAATCAAAAGAAAAGTCGCTAAATATATTAACGAGTGTGATCAAGCTGCGTTCACAAAAACACTTTCTTATGAGCATGCCCCAAAGGCGAAGTTAATTCATGGAGCTAATCAAAAAATTTCAACCATCAAAACTGAATTGCTCGAGAAAACAAGACGACAACGTATTATAACTCACCTTATCAAATATTTAACTCAGGCTGAAGACGAAGATCTAAAAACAATTCATCCATATCATCTGGCTGAATATTGGGGTGAAAAAAAATATTCTGTACTCAATGTTTTTTTGAATGCAGCTAAACTGGGACTTCTGGATTTCAGATGGGATGTATTCTGCCCGAATTGTAAGAGTACCGTTAAAAGCTTTCACCAAATGAGAGACATCCATTCCAACCTTCACTGTGAAGAGTGTGATAGTAGTTATGAAATTGATTTCAATGAAAACCTTCATTTGGTATTTAATCCAAATCCACTGATTCGAAAAATTTCGAATAACTCATACTGTTTTGGAGGACCTCAAAATACTCCTCAAAGAGTTACTCAACATTACATAAAACCCGGTCAGGAAAAATATCTAAATATTAGCTTAGAAGAGGGAACATATTTATTCAAAACTTCAGAAAATGAAGGCTTTTTAAAACTTCATTTAAGAAAAGAGGCGAATGATACTGCTAGTATCTTTATAACCAATGAGGATTTTGATGGCCAAGAAGCAACGGTTTCCACCACTCCAAACCTTACCATTGTAAATGATTCTGATGAGCCAATGGTATGTTACATTGAAAAAGAAAACTGGAGACAAGAAGCTATTTATGCTACCGAAGTTACTTCTTCGCATGATTTTAGAACATTATTCGCTCAGGAAACTTTGAAAGACGGTGAAAAAGTTCTGGCTTCTAATGTTACAATACTTTTTACGGATCTAATGAATTCCACTGATCTTTACTTACAAGAAGGCGATGAATTCGCTATTGGACAATTGATGAGTCACTTTAAAATTATTCAACAAATTGTTGCGGAGGAACGAGGTGGAATTGTTAAAACAATTGGAGATTCCGTTATGGCTGTATTTAAAGAACCTGTTTCAGCTTTAAAGTCAGTTGAGCGTATTCAACAAATCTTTTCTTCATCTACTGCCATGGGTGACTCATTTAAATTAAAGGCTGGTATTCATATCGGAGATTGTACAGCAGTAAATCTAAATGACAGAATTGACTATTTCGGAACTACCGTAAATATTGCTTCAAGATTAGTAGATGTAGCGGAGGAAAAAGAAATCGTAGTCTCTGAACCGTTCTATAATTTTGGGGACACTGATCTGTATCTTACAAATAACCGTAAGAGTCTCTTCATCAAGAGTAGTGAGAAACAACTTAAAGGTTTTGAAAAAGAAACGTTTAAAGTTAAGCATATCCGAATGGAAAGAACCTCAATGCGCTTAGTTATTTAAGTTAACAGTTTGATTATCCTTATTTCTTGAGTTTCTGTTATATTAAAACAAAAAAATGCCGCAGAAAAAACACCATCCTTCAATTAAGGATTCTACCTTACCCATGAAGGCAAAGAAAAATATAGCTCTTATCGCTCATGATCATCGCAAAATGGATTTATTGGACTGGGCGGAATTTAACCGTGATCATTTAGCCGAACATAATTTATTCGGTACAGGAACAACCGGATCGTTAGTTGCTGATAAACTGAAACTTCCGGTTTTTACTTTTAAAAGTGGACCACTTGGTGGTGACTTGCAAATTGGAACAGCAATCGTTCAAAATGAAATTGATGTCATGATATTCTTTTGGGATCCGCTGCAAGCTCAGCCTCACGATGTAGATGTGAAAGCCTTACAGCGTATTGCAATCGTTTATAATATTCCTATTGCATGTAATCGCTCTTCGGCTGATTTTTTGATTACATCTCCACTTATGAATAACAATTACGATCGTTTTATAGTAGATTACAGCCAGAGATTTAAGAAAGATATTGATGGGTGAAAGTTTCTGCTTATTTTTGAGTAGAAATAATTTCAATTTTTAATACCAAGTTTTGAATCGACTTCAACACGAAAAAAGTCCCTATCTCCTTCAGCATAAAGATAATCCTGTAGATTGGTTTCCGTGGGGTGAGGAAGCTTTTAAAAAAGCAAAGTCTGAGAATAAACCTATTTTTCTTTCCATTGGATACGCTACCTGCCATTGGTGCCATGTAATGGAACATGAGAGTTTTGAGGATGATGAGATCGCAAAACTCATGAACGAAACGTTCATAAATATCAAAGTAGATCGGGAAGAAAGACCGGACATCGATAGCACTTACATGACGGTTTGCCAAATGGTAACCGGACAGGGAGGATGGCCACTTACGATTATGATGACTCCCGATAAAAAACCTTTTTTCGCGGGAACTTATATTCCAAAAGAAGCAAAATTTAAACGAATCGGATTAAGACAGTTAATTCCGGGAATTGCAGGCATGTGGAAGTATGAGCCTGAAAAAGTTCAGAAAGCTATTGAAAGTATTCAAGATGGCTTTAATCGTTCCTTAGAATTTGAATCGGGATTGTTCCCCAGACTTGAAGCCGTTGACTACGCAGCAGAACAATTAACTGCTCGATATGATGATGAATTTGGTGGATTTGGATCTTCTCCGAAATTCCCTTCTCCTCATAATTTAAACTTCCTACTTCGTCAGTGGTACGCCACCGGAGAAGCTCGCTTCAAAGATGCTGTTGAACAAACTCTCATCAAAATGCGCTTAGGAGGAATTTGGGATCATATCGGGTTTGGGTTTCATCGTTATTCAACGGACAGGAAATGGCTTCTTCCTCATTTCGAAAAAATGCTTTATGATCAAGCTTTGTTAATGAATGCTTATACGGAAAGTTGGCAAGTCACTAAAAATCCATTATTCAAACAAACTGTGTACGAAATCGCAGATTATGTAGATCGAAAATTACTGGAACATAACGGCGGATTTTACTCTGCTGAAGATGCAGATTCTGAAGGTGAAGAAGGCAAACATTATATATGGTCTTCAAAAGAAATTGACGAATTATTAAATAAGGATGAATCTGATTTCATTAAAAGTACATTCAATTTTACTGAGCAGGGTAATTTTGAGGATGAATCAACAAAAGAGCTAACCGGGAAGAATATTCCTCATCTCAAAAAAGTCCTGAAAAATGAAGAACAAGATCAATTTGATCTAATACGCAGCAAAATTCTACCAAAAAGAGAACAAAGAGTTGCGCCGCTACTGGATGACAAAATTTTAACCGATTGGAATGCACTGATGATTGCTGCTTTAGCAAAAGCAGGAAATGTATTTGGTGAAAAGAGATTTATTAACTCTGCCCAAAAAGCATTTCAATTTATCGACAAAGAGCTCATAAAAGAAGAAAAGCTTTTTCACAGATATAAAGATGGGGATACCTCAATTGAAGCTTTTGCTGATGACTATGCTTTCTTGATATGGTCTTCGTTGGAATTATATGAAGCAACTTTTGAGACCAGATATCTAAAATCTGCCTTAAACCTTTCTAAGAAATTTATCGCAGAATTTTGGGATGAAGAAAACGGAGGATTCTTTCTTACAAATCACCATTCTGAAAAACTACTGGGCAGACAGAAGCAAATTTATGATGGAGCTATCCCCTCTTCAAATTCAGTAGCCATGCTGAGCTTTATCAAACTAAGTAGATTAACAGGAGATACAGAGTTTGAAAACTATGCAAATTCGATTGGTGAATATTTTTCTGCTGATCTTATCCGAGCGGGTTCTAGTATTACTCATGGACTGCAAGCTGTTCAGTATTTGAATAATTCTCCGACTGAACTAGTAATCGTTTCCGGGAAAGATTTGGATGAAGGTACAAAGTATGTGATATCGGAAATATTCTCCCCTTTTAAAGTCATACTACATAAAGGTGAAGGGCAAAAAGAGTTAGAAAATCTTGCTCCTTATACTTCACAAATGGATGTGATAAAAGAGAAAACTGCTTTTTACGTCTGCTCAAATTTTATTTGCAAAAAGCCATTTAATGATATTGCAGAATTACAAAAGCTTTTGAATTCTAATTCTTTAGGTTAATTTGTAATACAGTTTCAATCCATTTTGAAACAAAACTCGTAATCATTTTCAGGAACAATAAGTATGTTGTTTTTTCTAATATCTGCAATAGGCAAATTCCTTAATCAGGATAATCCCAGAGATAAGGATTTGCTAAAGCGAATAGCAAAAAAAGATCCCGTTGCTCTCTCGCTTTTGTATGATCAGTATAACAGGCTTTTATTCGGGCTGCTTTTATCAATTCTAAAGAAGAGAACTGAGGCAGAAGATGTACTTCAAGATGTATTTAGTAACATCTGGGAAAAAGCCGATCAATACGATCCTGATAGAGGAACCGGCTATACTTGGATTGTTTCATTAACCAGAAATAAAGGGATAGACCGATTACGATCTAAAGTATATAAGGAGCAAAAGAAACAATCTACAAGCTTGGACGATGATAATGTATATCACCCATTATACTCCGAAGAAAATAATCCTTTAGAGGATACAATTTTATCTGATAGAGCTGAAATGGTGAAAAATGCATTGGCAAAAATATCTGAAAAACAAAGAAAAGTGATTCAGATTTCTTATTTCGATGGATTGAGTCAATCGGAAATTTCAGAAGAATATGACATTCCTTTGGGGACTGTTAAAACAAGAATGCGTGACGGCATGATTAAACTTAGAGAAATTTTATCGGGAGAAGCATAATGAGTACACAAGAAAATACTTTATTTGAAGAACTGTGTGTCGGATTTGTATTGAACTCCATCACAAAAGAGGAAGAGCAACAATTTAAAACTCTTCTTGAAAACGCAACAGAAGAACAGCAACAACTTTATCAGGATATGCAAAGTATATCCTCTGAGATGGCTTTGCTTGCTTACAATGAAGCACCATCAGAAAAAGTTAAAGAACAGTTGTTAGAAATGGCTTGGGCATCAGTACGTTCCAGAGAAGGTGGCGCTAATGTTCACTATCTATCCAGATATAGACTTTCGGCTGCGGCAGCTGTTCTGTTTTTAATTAGTTCACTTGGTCTGTTTTTCTTCAATCAGAATTTGGAAGCTGATCTCGAGAGCCAAAAAGAGCTGGTAGCTCAAAAAGAAACTACTATTCGTTTATTAGAAACCGAAGTTGAACGAAAATCGGAATTACTTGCAATTCTTGAAGCCAGAGATGTAGATCTTATATTAATGGATGGATTAGAAGTTAATCCCAACGGATTTGGTAAAGTGGTTTGGGATAAAGACAACGGTCAGGCTTTGTTGCAGGTTGCAAATATGCCTCGAGTTCCAACAGCTAAAGAATATCAGCTTTGGTTTGTAATTAATAACCAACCTTTTAGTGCCGGAGTATTTGCAGTTAACGATCCTGCCAAAGACAATTTCTTTAAAATTCAGGAATTAAATCAATCAGCAACTCAAGGCGCTTTTGCTATTACGCTTGAACCTGAGGGTGGTTCTCCTCAACCAACCGGTGATATGTATATGCTTGGTGCTTTATAAAAATTTCACAGGATATTTAAAATCTGAGTTCTCACAAAGTGATGCCTTTGGCAGATTCTAAAAACTAGTTCAATAAGCTTTAAACCAACTTACATTAGGAGTCACTCAGAGCGGCGCGAGGAGCCTGCACAGAAGTTGAACTATTTCGTAGCAGTGTGGATTCTTCTCCGCCAGCTGGCGGATCTGAATGACAAACTCTTTGTTTAAGTGTCTTTAAGAGCACTTTAAGAATCTGCCTAGGGCATCGATCTGTTCCTCATTCCAATAAATTTGACATAGCTTTTCTACTTCAGATTGCCAGGTCTAGGACAATTCATGGATGGCGCTACACTAGTTACCAGACATCATTTTAAACATAAGCTCTGTAACCCCAATCAAATTTACACCTGTTGGAATCTGAACCATTGCTTTAGCAATGCTTGACTTATTAATGTTGTTTACTTCCATTACTTTCTCCGTACCTTTTTTCCCGGTTACTTCTATAAGCATTGGGAAGTTTTTACCGGTAAAAACGGCATCTCTGGATATTCTGTTTACCGCTTTATCTGCTTCAGCAGGTAAATTTTTCCAGGGTTCAGCTAACATCCCCCAGTTGATATCAATATTTGGGGTAAGCCAAACAGACATTTTTTCATCATCTTCTGAACTGCTGATGAGTAACTCATAAGTTTTATATCCTTTGATGGTTCGAGTATTGTCTGTGTACTCAAAATTTATGTCATTATTTTGAGAACCTCCTTTTGAAGATTCTCCGCCCCATGAAAGAAACACTTTAAATAATCCTTCAATCTCTGACTTAGTGACTTGCAGTGCGTCATTGTTTTCCATCAATACAATAAAGTCTTTTTTATCATTGCGAATCAACATTCCACCTGAATTAAATGACTCCCCCAAATTTACGTCTTCCTCTCCCTTAATAAATATCCGATCTGTAGTCACATACATGTTTAATATGTTTGCTTGTCTTACCCCATTTTTCTCTCCATATAGATTCATACTGATTTGTCCTTCAAATTGAGCTTGTGCAGTATTGCCAACAATTAAAAAGCAAAGAGCCAAAAAAGGGATTAATAAATTTCTCGATTTCATAGTTTTTCCTGAATAGTTAATTATTACAAAAGTTGAACGCATTTTATGACTGGATGTTACGCAGAAATTAAATCTTCCATGTCCACATTAACTTTTTTGATCCAACCTCCGGCTACTACATCATCTCCTTCGTAACAAACAATAGCTTGCCCGGGAGTTATTGCCTCTCTTCCGGTTGGGAAATGAACTTTAATCTCGTCATCACTTACTTGAGTTAGATGTCCCATAGCGCCGTCATCGTTGTATCGAATAGCTCCGGTTATCTCCATTTCAGTTTGAGGAATTTTATCGTACTTAACAAGATTTATCTCTTTAGCCGTTAATGTGGAGCTAATAAGATCTTCTTTCTCACCAATGGTAATTATATTGGCTACCGCATTGATATCTGTTACATAAACGGGTATGCCCATCGGTAAATTTAATCCTCTTCGTTGACCGATGGTATAAAATGGATACCCTTCATGCTCGCCTAAAATATTACCGTGTTTATCAACGAATTTCCCTCCTTTCATTCTCTCTTCTAAACCGGGAACTTTATCTTTCAAAAATCTTCTATAGTCGTCATCCGGTACAAAGCAGATTTCATAAGAATCAGGTTTGTTGGCCACGTTCAGCAATCCATGATCTTCCGCAATTTGGCGAATTTCCGGTTTTGAATATCCTCCCAAAGGAAAAATTGTTCTCTCTAAATGTTTTTGAGCAACTCCCCATAATGCATAAGATTGATCTTTTTTAGGATCCAAACCTCTTGATAATACATACCGATTATTTTCCTCACGAACTTTGGCGTAATGTCCTGTTGCGATGAAATCACACCCTAAATTATCTGCTCTTTTTAACAACGCCGCCCACTTAATGTGCGTGTTACAAAGTACGCATGGATTTGGTGTTCGTCCATCCAAGTAATCGCCCACGAAACGATCAATTACCCAATCACCGAACTCTTCCCTGATATCTACGATAAAGTGCTTAAAACCATGGTTTACGGCAATGTGACGAGCATCATTCATTGACTCTACCGTACAGCAACCCGTTTCTTTTCCATTATCACCACCGCTTCGGTGATAATCCCAGGTTTTCATCGTAATTCCGATGACTTCGTAACCTTGTTCTCTAAGCATAACTGCGGCAACAGATGAATCTACGCCACCACTCATTGCTACAAGAACTCTGCCTTTTTTACTCATTGTTTTCGTTTTCTTCTTTTGTCATTTCGCAACCGATGAATATCGGGGTGAGAAATCTAACGTACATTGATGCATCTATATATTCTTTAGATCTCTCACTTTGTTCTTCCGAAGGAATACCTATGGTAGAGATGACAAAGCTTTGATAATTTTCAAGAGTAAAAGATACGGCTTTTTTAAACGGATTACAGAGCGAGTATATCACGAATACTGATTAAAAGGATAGCAATTGTTGAACGGAGTTTACAACTTTAGTGTAAAGTCAATGTTCAGATGTCGTAAAACTGGAATTGCTACATTATAGTAGACACGGAGTTAAGGTATATTGAGGCAAAATAATCAACACAAAGATATGGCACTTAAACCAACACGAAAACAGTATAGCAAGGAATTTAAGTTAGATGTAATCCAGCAAAGTTACTTGCGAGCCAACATTCGGGAACTCGCTACTGAGTTAGGGGTGCGCCCGGGGTTAATCTATAAATGGCGAGCGAGCTACCAGGAGCGTACCGGCTCGAATATTCCGGTGTTTACCGGCAATGGTGTGGAAGCACTTACCCGGGAACAACACGAACTGGCTCGGTTAAAACGAGAATTAGCTGATGCCCGCATGGAGCGTGATATCCTAAAAAAGGCCATTGGCATCTTCGGCAAGAACGATGGGTAATCTATCAATTTATGGCTGATCATATTAAGCCAACAGTCGAGAAAATAGACAACATAAAATGTTTTAGAGCTGACAACATATACGACAATAAACCAATAATCGAAGATATTTGGAAAAGTATTAATGAAGCTTCAATCATTATAGCGGAATTGACAGGCAGAAACCCTAATGTTTTTTATGAAACTGAAATTGCTCATACAGTTGGGAAAGAAGTAATTTTAATTACTCAAAATATTGATGATGTGCCATTTGACTTACGTCATTTGAGATGTATTGTTTATGAATACACACCTCGTGGAATTGAACTGCTTGAAACTAATCTATCGAATACTATAGAGAACATTAGGAAAAGAATAAATAAATAAAAACTGGCCATAACACCGTGTATAATTCATTGCTAGTATTCGCCTACTTACGAAAATCCTCGCGGATTTTCTATTTGGTGTGTTCCGCCAGCTGGCGGATAATTGCTGAAACACGCAACGAAATCATACACAAACACGTTGTGCTTCATTACCACAAACCGCTAACCAATGATAAAATTCTTTAGACAAATTAGACAAAATATGCTGGCTGAAAATAAGTTCAGTAAATATCTGCTTTATGCAATCGGAGAGATTGTACTTGTTGTTATTGGAATTTTGATTGCGTTACAAATTAATAATTGGAATGAAAATCGAAAAGAAAGAAATATAGAGCAAATTCTTTTAAATCAATTATTCAAAGACTTTGAAAGTAATGATACCATAATAAAAAATGGATTAGCAGACTATCAACGAAATCTAAAATTTCAGAATGCAATTCTTAAACATACTGGACCCAACGTAAATTTACCAGAAAATAAGAAAACATTAGATTCTCTTTATACATTGTTTTACCCAAAAGTTGCTTTAGTTTTCGGCTCATTGAATTTTACTTCTCAACAAATTGAAAGAATAAATAACGAGCAATTAAAAGTTTCTCTGTCTAAATTTCCAAGTATATTTTCAAGTTACCAAGAAACAGAAAATAGATTAGCGAATCTGACAATAAATCAAAGGCAAATACATCAAAAGTATGTGTCATTATTAAATTATATGCCTCAATTTAACCAAAAGAAGTTCGAATCGGATTATTTGGGTTGGTTGAGAAATCGTGAATTCCAAAATATAACAGTAGATAAGAATTGGGTTAGCCGACAAGCCATTGGTGAATTGAATAAACTGGCCGAACAAAATAAAATAATATTAGATTTAATAAAAAAAGAAGTTAAAAAAAAATAACGAAAGCCCAACACCGTATATAAAAAATTGCTAAATTAGTGCCTAACCAAAGGCAGTTGCAAGTTTACTAGATGGGTAAACTCTTGTTGAACCTCAATTAAACCTACAAACTCCCGTACTTTTCTGGCTATAAATTGGCTCTCATTATCGCTTCTAATACCCACACTTTCAGGATAGTCTTAATCCTCGAACAATAAAGAAAGAAGCACTGTAACACGCCCTCTTCTTATTAAAGTAAGACCAGTCGTCAGTTAACAAAGAATTTTTTCTCGAACTTGGCAGCCAGATCATAGTTAAAAAACTCCATCATTTTACTGGTGCCATCTTTCTTAAAGCCGATTTTTTTTGGCAGCCAAATTCCATCTATTTCAAGATATTCTTCAATGGTATAATTTATTACTGATTGATAATCTTTATCCAAAAAATAAACCTGTTTCATAAATGGTCGATATGTTTTCTTAGAGATGTAATACATTTCTTCACCATATTTGAATCCTGATAATCGGATTATATAAGCCTCCATTTCGCCAACAATCATCTCCCCTTCAAAATAGATATCCAATCTTTTCTTTTTATAATCAAAAAGATTATTCTCGTAGAAGTTAAATTGATGTTCTTCAGAAAGTTTAATCCCTTTCAGTTCCTCTTTCTTTGTTCCGTTTTTAGCCAACGTATGCTTCCATCCTCTTTTGCCATGCCTACCAAATAAAATATATTCATTATCCGTTTTTTGATCTACACGAACCCAATCATCTTTCAGATAAAAAAGATCAAATAAAGCCTTGTCACCTGTCTGAAAAGTGATCTCACCGGTAGATTGAAATGATCTAAATTTAAGATTTTCTTTTTGTCCACCTAGAGAATCAATAACCCTATCCATCAATTCATTCAACTGTTTATCATACTCATAAATATCCAGCAAGTATCTATTGCGCTCTTGTGCAACCATACCAGAGCTCATGAAAAAAGAAAGCAATATGAAAACGTAAATCTTTTTCAAAACACCTGAATTTCTCTCATTATACTAAATCAGAATCAATAATTCCCGTATGTTTGCAGATATATAAAATCATTATGGCCGAACAAACTCCTTTCTTATTTGATATCCCTTCTGTTTCTGAACTAACAGGTAAGATCAAAACTGTACTTGAACAAAATTTCATGGACATTTTGGTTGAAGGTGAAGCAAGCAATGTGAAACAAAGTGCAAACGGACACTACTATTTCACGCTAAAAGATTCGGGAGCTCAGCTGCCTTGTGTAATGTGGAGAAGCACTGTACAACGGTTAGGAATTAATTTAACCGATGGCCAGCAAATTGTGATTGGCGGAGATATTCAGGTTTATGAACCGCACGGTCGTTATCAAATGATCGTTAATCTGGTTCAGCAAGCAGGAATTGGAAAGTTGCAACAAGCCTTTGAGAAACTAAAAGCCAAGCTTAAAGCTGAAGGCATGTTCGATGACATACATAAACTCGCACTGCCTAAGTTTCCGCAAAGAATTGGAGTTGTAACTTCTAAAACCACCGCCGCTTTTCAAGATATTCGTGCAACACTCCAAAAAAGATGGCCACTTGTAGAAGTTAAATTATTTCATGCAAGCGTTCAGGGAGTGAATGCGGCGCCGGAAATCGTACATGGTATTAATTACTTTTCTAATCATAAAAACGTAGATGTAGTCATTATTGGTCGCGGCGGAGGTTCTCTGGAAGATTTGTGGCCGTTCAATGAAGAAGCGGTAGCGAGAGCTGTTTTCCATTGCGAAATCCCTATCATTAGCGCTGTAGGACATGAAGTTGATTTTTCTATTTCTGATTTTGCAGCAGATGCCAGAGCGGCAACTCCGACACAGGCCGCAGTTATGGCGGTGCCGGATATCAACGAAGTAAATATGAAAATTGAAGACCTTACCCGAAGAATGCAGTTAAATACGCTGGGAGCGCTTCAGTTCTATAAAGATAAAGTTACTAATCTTGGAAAATCCCATGCCCTGCTTGCCGTTCAGCAAAAAATGGAACATGCTCGTAATAAAATATCTTCTTTTGAGGAACTCCTATCCAATAGAACATCATCTTCCTTAAGAAATCAAAAAGATCTTTTACTCAAACTTGGTCATCGTTTGGATAAACTAAACCCGAATGAGCCTTTGGAAAAAGGATTTGCCAGAGTTTGGCAGGATGATAAATGGATTAGAAGTTCCAATTCTCTTAGACCAGATCAACATTTCGAAATTGAATGGAAAGATGGGAAAACCAATGTTAACTGATAAAAATTATTTCTTTGAGTCACGGAGACTTGGATTCAGAAAATTTAAAGATTCTGATTTAGAAGCTTTCTATAAAATGAACTCTGATGAAGAAGTTATGAAGTACTTCCCCTCTCTTTTAGATAGAGCTCAAACCCAACATCTAATGAAATCTATCAATCAACATATCCAGGATCATGGATTTGGTTTTTTTGCGATAGATCTTCTTGCCTCAGATAAGCTTATAGGATTTATTGGTTTGAAGAAGACAAGCTTTAATGCTGATTTTACACCTTGCGTTGAAATTGGTTGGCGGTTGGATAAAAATTTTTGGGAAAAGGGATTAACAACGGAAGGAGCCCAACGCTGTCTTAAGTTTGCTTTTTCTGAACTCGGCTTAAAAGAAGTTGTTTCATTTACACCGATGTTAAACAAACCTTCTGAAAGAGTGATGCAAAAAATCGGCATGATTAAAATCTCAGAATTTGACCATCCTTCAATTGAAGACTTACATCCGCTAAAACGGCATTGCTTATATATAAGCACAAAAATTGGTTGGAAATAAATTCTCTGTATCTATCGGAATGATTTTAGCAGTTCCGCAATTATATTAACTTAATATCATCTGATTATCTTATGGTAAAAGTCTATTTATCAGCTTTATTTTTAATTCTCACATCAGCAAATTCATTTGCACAATCCGAGAAAATATCTTTTTATGGCAATTTTCGATTTGCTCATATCGGATCAGACACAAAAGCAGATGGCCTCGGCGGACCCAACACGTTGCTTCGTTTACGTCCGGGTGTAAAGTATCATTTTAATGAATCTCATTCTTTTTCCGGAAGACTTGCTTACTTAGTATCTACAGATTTTGAACCTTTTGAATTCACTATAAAGTCGAATGGTAACCGTGAATTAGCGTATGGTTCATTAACATTTGATGAATTTTACTATCAGTTTCAAGATGAAAATTTTCTCCTAAAAGTAGGTCGATTCCAGAAATCTGTTAACGTACTCACTAACGCAAAGCGTTCTCATTTACGATTTCAAAGTAATGCCAATTTTGTTCATTGGTCGGATGGTTTGTATCTGAAAAAAGATTTGAACGAGCAATGGTTTGGTGAAGCTATCATTGAATATCAGAATAGAGATGCGGTTTCTTATCCATACAAAAGTAATTTAACTTTTGGTGACAATGAACATAACCTGAACTATTATTTGGGTGTTGAAAATCAAAACAGAGATAAGAATAACATCATCCAAAAAGGATTTGGGATATTGATCGCTCCTAAATCTTATTTAAAGCCGGATGGTTACTCCGCTTATTTTGCAGTTTCATCCAGAATAGCCATTGATATTCCAAAAGAAGATTTGTTAAAAGGCGGGTCTTTCAGAATTGCAGGAGAACTAGGCCAAAACCTAAATACAAATTTCGAGAGCGGAACCAGCGCTGTAGCATCTATTGGAATAAACAACTTTGCTAACAAGCATGAACTAATGATCGAATTTGCTAAAACTGACGCCCAATGGCTTACGGTTACATCCTATGGAGTGAATTCCGATGAAATGGAACTTCGTTACCGCTATTTCATTTCTGAGAAATTGAACACTGAAATTCGCTATCGAATTCGTGTACCTCGTTCAGATTTTGTTGATACTCAGTACAGTACTTTTTTAAGACTTACTTATTCTCTTTGATCGCTGATTTTAGATCACTGATTTTGTGATTTGTATGATTTTCGCTGATGCTTTACACCATTCAGCGAAAATCAAAAAACATCTGCGTAATCTGTGATCCTATTCCTGCTTTACATAACAGCCCAAAATCGTAAGCTCCGCTGCTTTTTGTTCTAGTTTTTTAAGCGCTTCCTGAGTTTTTACATCGGCGGTATTTGCGATTATATCTAAGTGAAATGAATATTTCCAGGGTTCATTTAATCTTGGTCGTGATTCCAACTTACTCATATTAATTCCAAAATCATGCAGCACATTCAAACATTCTATCAATGAACCTTCATCGTTAGAAGTAACCATAAGCAAGGATGTTTTACTTGGGATTTGCAAATCAACTTTAACCGGTTCCGGAGCTACTATTACAAATCTTGTGAAGTTCTCTTTTTGGTTGGCAATATCATGAGCGATCACTTTTAATCCATAATGATCGGCAGCTTGTGCGCCGGCTATTGCAGCTTGAGAAAGATCCCCATCATCCAGCACTTTTCTTGCTGAAATTGCCGTATCTAAATAAGATTCTACTTTACATCTTGGAAGTTTTGTAAGGAAATGAGTGCATTGAGCAATCGCTTGTGGGTGCGATAAAATTCTTCTTATTTGAGAAACTTCCACATCCTCTACAGCCAATAAGCAGTGAACAATCTTGAGGATTTCTTCCCCAACAATATGAAGTTTTCCTTCCCCTAAAATGTCGTAGGTATCGTTAATCGAGCCGGCGGTTGTGTTCTCAATCGGTAAACACGCAAGATCAACTTCTCCTTCTGAAACGGCTTTGGCAGCTCCTAAAAAAGTATCGTAGCCATAACTTTCTACGTTTCCGTAACGCTCTCCAAAATGTCTTTGAATGGCTAAATGAGAATATGCGCCATCCGTTCCTTGGTAACTAACCTTAATTGAATCACCGTTGTTTTTGTTTTGATGATCTACCAGCGAATGTGTTTGAAAACGAACTGAATTTGTAATGATCTCCCGAAATAAATGCTCCGCATAATATCTATCCAAACCAATTTCCTGTGCAAAATGACGTATTCTGTTTAACAACTGTTCTTCGCGTTCCATGTCACGAATTCCAGCTTCTTTATTGATCTTTAGCGCTGCTACTTCCTTTACAATAACTTGCCGCTCTGCAACAGCTTTAAGAATAGTCTTGTCAATTTGGTCTAACCGTTCTCTTATAGAATCGAGTTCTTTCTTCATAATACTTTTTTCGGTGAGTTGAGAATGTAGCAAGTTTAAAATCAAGTTGATGGAATTTTTTACCTCTTTACAGCATTAATCACTAAAAAAAACATGACTATCTCATCTAAATTCAAACTTCCTATTGCCATTGCCGCCTGTTTGCTGTTCGGGTTTTTTTCCGGCTATTCTACAGCTGGGTGTCCGTGAAGTCCGAGTAAAATACGATCTCAGTTTCATTGTTTTGACCTCCCCGATTCATACCCACATTTTTCTCTCTGACCAGCTCGCCCCTCCTAAAAATCAGGAGGGGAAATTCTTAGCGTATGCCCAAAATCTGGATGTATATTGAAGCTAAAATATTTTAGTGACAATCCAGTCTGACGGCTAGAGCCCGTCTGACTGAATAATTTGATCTAGCTTCCCACATTCCACACGATAGGTTTGGAACGCAGATGTAGCGGATCGAGCAGATAGTCGCTGTTTGGATGTGATTGCAACATATAGCGTACAAAATCTCAGTTCCAGTATTCTGACCTCCCCGATTCATACCCACATTTTTCTCTCTAAGCAGCTCGCCCCTCCTAAAAATCAGGAGGGGAAATTCTTAGCGTATGCCCAAAATCTGGATGTATATTGAAAACCAAAAAGCCTTATTCACGATCTGGATCCTCGGCATTCGCCGGAGGATGACGGAGCGCTGATTTAGTTTGGTAACTAGATGCAACACTTGCAAATTCCAGATCATTGATTCATATTCTCACAACTAACCTCGCAAAATATGAATCGAAAAACTTTCCTCAAGAACTCTTCTCTAGCTGTTGGAGCATTAACGACAATACCGTTGCAATCTCTTATCAAGAATAAAGAATTCATCAGCAAAAGGCCTCCTGTTTATGAGCGAACTTTTACCAGTTCTGCCGTTGAAGAGATTATCAAAAAGATAAAAACAGTAATCAAAGATGAAGAAGTTTCTTGGCTGTTTGAGAATTGTTATCCCAATACTTTAGACACTACGGTCGATTTTGAATACATCGATGGAAAACCGGATACGTTCATCATCACGGGCGATATTGACGCAATGTGGCTTCGAGATTCTACCGCACAAGTTTGGCCGTATCTTCCGCTTATTAATGAGGATGAAAAGCTTCAAAAGCTGGTTAAAGGACTAATCAACAGACAAACCAAATGCATTTTACTCGATCCGTATGCCAACGCCTTTTATAAAGACGTAACCAAGGAATCTTATTGGAAAGATGATTCCGCACAAATGCTTTCCGGCATTCATGAGCGAAAATGGGAAATCGATTCCCTTTGTTATGCGATACGCCTTTCAAACGCCTACTATAAAATTACGGGTGATACTTCTGCTTTTGATGAAGACTGGGACAAAGCAATGAAGCTTGTTGTGGAAACGCTTAGAACCGAACAACGCATGGATGGCACTACGCCCTATCGTTTTGCCAGAACAACTTCAGTGATGATAGACAGCCCGCCTTTTAACGGAACCGGACGACAGCTAAAACCTACAGGTCTGATTTGCTCTGCTTTTCGTCCATCTGATGATTCTACCATTTATCAATATTTAATTCCATCCAATCTTTTTGCAGTGACTTCGCTTAATCAACTTCATGATATTTATATGACCGAGTTGGGTGATCACGATTTTGCTCATGAGTGCCAATCCTTTGCTGCACAAGTTTCTAAAGCCATTGAAGAGTATGCTGTACACGAACATTTGAATTTTAGCAAAATCTATGCCTATGAAGTGGATGGCTTCGGAAACAAAATTTTTATGGATGACGCGAATGTTCCCTCTTTAATGTCTCTTCCATATATAGAAGCCGTTGAACCGGATAGCGTGCTTTACAAGAATACACGAAAGTTCTTATTAAGCGATAACAATCCCTATTTTAACAGTGGAAAAGCTGCGACCGGACAAGGTAGTCCACATTCTGGAAAAGACAGTATTTGGCCGATGGGAATAATTTTGCGTGCTATCACAAGTAAAGATCCCGAAGAAATTTCACTCTGCATTAAAATGCTGAAAAAAACACATGCCGATACCGGATTCATGCATGAAAGCTTTTTCAAGGATGATGCCACCCAATACACCCGCGATTGGTTTGCGTGGGCAAATACACTCTTTGGAGAAATGATCATCAAAGTTAACGTTGAACATCCTGCTGTATTAAATCAGGAATTTTAATCTATTTTAGACGAGGAATTCTGTAAAAGTCTTTTTTCTAATCTTAATTCTGGGATTATTTTTCCAAACGGCTACAGTTAAAGCACAGGTAATAGAAATCACACTGGCCTCTGCCGACAGAACACATTTTGATTCCGATGAAAGGGCTGTTTATCGTTGATTAATAACAGTTTACTGTCTTCATTAATTCTTCACATAACACTGTTACTTTGGGTTAGCAAAAAAATTAGAAACCTTACCTTAACTCAACAGTACTACTATGAATTACTTATTTGCCGTTTTATTGATGCTATTTAGTGTCAACTCAACAGATGTGACAAAAACATTAGATACCGCTACAAAAGAAGTCACAGAGGTTGTTTTAGAATCCAATGATCAAATGAAGTTCAATCTTTCAGAGATCAAAGTTGAAGCAGGAACTACCGTTAAACTTACCCTCAAGCACGTTGGGAAGCTTCCTAAACAGGTCATGGGACATAACTTCGTATTGCTCAAGAAAGGTGTTGAAATGAAAGACTTTGCAATGACAGCGATGAAAGCCAAAGATAATGATTACATCCCTGAATCAACAGATCAAATCATTGCAAATACAGCACTAATTGGAGGCGGAGAATCTACAACTATTGAATTTGAAGCTCCCGAAAAAGGAGAATACATCTTCATTTGTAGTTTTCCGGGACACTACGCCCTTATGAATGGGAAATTCATTGTAGAGTAGAACAGAATAAATCTTATTCAGTTTAGCAAGTTAAACCCGATTGATAAAAATTCAATCGGGTTTATTTTTGAAATTATTTTATATCGAAATATCCACTCTCTATTATTTCTGAACTTTCTCGGATAAAACGGCAATCTGAAATTCAATTCTCTTCATTTCACGGAGAATGGAATTCTTATCCATTTGCATCCAGTGCCAAAGCTTAAGCATTGAAGTGGCAAAGAATACGATAAAAAATGCTGCCCCAATTTGTATGAATTCAGTAGATAAAGATCCGGTAAAAAATTCATATCCCAGATAAAACGTAATAACGGTAAGCGCTAATTGTACAATTGTCATTAAAATTGCCCAACCTTTAAATGCACCTTTATATAAGCCACCCCATTGCTTAAGCAATCCTTCTTCTTCCAGATTGTGGTAGAATTCGGCTTCTTCTTTATTTAATGATTCTTCTATTAGTTTGTCGATGTCTTCTTTTTTCATGACGATCCTCTTTATTTAATTATTTGAGTAATTTCTTTAATTGTTCTCTGGCTGTAAAAAGTCTCGATTTCACTGTTCCTTTTGAGATTCCTAATACTTCAGAAACTTCTGGCAGCGAAAGGTTATCCTTATAGAACAGTTCGAGTATTATCTTCTGTGATTCCGGAAGTAAGTTCATGTAAGCCTTTATTTCCTGAATTTGAAACTCTCTCAAGTCATCGGCTTCATCGCTGTTCACGGCTTCTTCTTCTTCTTCTGCTCTCACTTCTAACTGCCTTTTTCTTTCCTTCTGCTGATTTCGAATCCAGTCAACGGCTTTATTTCTGGCGATATTCAAAGCCCATGCTTCAAAACCAATTTGAAATTTTACTTCATCCATATTATTTATAATAGCATACCAGCATTCTTGAGTAATATCTTTTACAGAATCTCTGTTTTTGGTATGATAAAAAACCTTTGATTGCAGTCTTGGATTAAACCTTCGTATCAATTCTTTTAAAGCTCCCTTTTGTCCCGATTTATATTCCCGAACTAAAGCTTCATTGATAATATGATCAGAATGATTTTTCATTTCACCTTAATAGTCGTACAAAAAAAGAAAAGGTTCAGAATAATTTTTATACTGTTCGAAATTGGAAACTATGAGTTACAAAAATAAAGATTTTGAAGAAGTCTTTCCTAAATCAGTCAAAGAATGGCGATCATGGCTTTCTCAGAACCATGCTAAAAAAGAAAGTATTTGGTTGGTTCTGCCAAAAAAAGACAGCACTCTTAAAGGATTAACCATTCAGGAAGCGGTTGATCATGCTCAATGCTTTGGCTGGATTGATAGTGTTCCAAATAAAATTGATGATCAAAAGTATAAAATTTTAGTCTCTCCAAGAAGCTTTAAAAGTAACTGGAGTAGAGTAAACAAAGAAAAAATAGCTCGTTTACGCAAAGAAGATTTAATTACTGAACCCGGCTACGAAATGATTCGCATCGCTAAAGAAAATGGAACATGGGATGCATTGAATGATGTAGAGAATTTGGTAATCCCTCCCGATCTAAAATCTGAATTCAATAACTACAAACATTCTAAAACCAACTTTGAAAACTTTCCTAGGTCTGCCAAACGGGGAATACTTGAGTGGATATTTAATGCCAAACGCACCGAAACCCGAAAAAAGAGAGTTGAAGAAACCGCTGAACTGGCGGAAAAAAATATAAGAGCTAACCAATTTCGTTGATTGATATCATCCAGAAAAACTAATCATAAGTAACTTTTTCTAAAGGGTACTTAGGAATTTTACCAGAATTTGATATTATTAGCTATGTATGAAAAACATCTTGACCATATTGAGTTTAAAAGAATACGACCCCGAATTAAAGTAGCTACTTCAAAGACGCCGGATACACTTTTTGATATTATTTCAGATAATCTTAATGACAATAAGTACAAAATTGAAGGTAAGGTTTTGCCTAATTTTATAACAATTTACCCACCTCATGAAGAGCAACATTACTGGTCACCTCAGTTAACGGTAACGATCGAACAGTTAGAGACAGGAAGTCTAATTAGTGGTTTATATGGGCCACAACCTTCGGTGTGGACAATGTTTATTTTCTTTTACTCTTTTATAGGTTTTGTAACGTTAATCGTATCCTTGATTGGGCTTTCGTTCATCTCACTGGATAAAAATGCTTCGATTTTATGGTTTGTTCCTATACTCATAATAATATTTCTAACTCTGTATTTGGTTGCTTACTTAGGGCAAAAATTTGGGCATCGTCAAATGATCTATCTACATCATTTTATGGAAGAATGTTTGGGGAAAAAAATAGAAGCAATTTGATGTTCAAAGAATTATGTATTGAACTCAGAAATCAAAATACGGTTCTACAGGAAACCTTGTGGGTAAATATATGAGGTTGTACTTTTGAATAAAAA